>NZ_JBFNXQ010000073.1:0-25310 GCF_041018925.1 Geodermatophilus maliterrae | reverse complement strand
ACGCCGCCGGGGGAGCCCCGTCACGGGTTGAGGACGCGGTCGGCGGGTAGGCCGCCGGAGCGGGGAGATCGTGCGCCACCGGATGGCGCGCCGCCCGCCGTCCGCCCACCCCAGGAGGAGGCCCCGTGGCATCCGTGCCCACCATCGCCCTGAACAACGGCGTCGAGATCCCGCAGCTGGGTTTCGGCGTCTACCAGATCCCGCCGGAGGAGACCGTCTCGGCGGTCCGGACCGCGCTCGAGGTCGGCTACCGGCACATCGACACGGCCGAGATGTACGGCAACGAGAAGGAGGTCGGCCAGGCCGTCCGCGAGTCGGGCGTCGACCGCTCGGAGGTGTTCGTCACCAGCAAGCTGAACAACGGCTTCCACGCCCGTGACGACGCACTGCGCGCGTTCGACCAGACCCTGGCCGACCTCGGCTTCGACCAGCTCGACCTGTTCCTGGTCCACTGGCCGCTGCCCACCATCGACGTCGACTACGTCGAGACCTGGAAGGCCATGGAGGAGATCTACCGGTCCGGCCGGTGCCGGGCGATCGGCGTCTCCAACTTCCAGGCCCACCACCTGCGGCGGCTGTTCGGCGAGACCGAGGTGCGGCCCGCGGTCAACCAGATCGAGGTGCACCCCTACCTCGCCAACGACGAGCTGCGCGCCTTCGACGCCGACCACGAGATCGTCACCGAGGCCTGGTCACCGATCGCGCAGGGCAAGGTGCTCGACGACCCGGCGATCACGGCGATCGCGGAGGAGCTGGGCCGGACGCCGGCGCAGGTCGTGCTCCGCTGGCACGTGCAGCGCGGCGACGTCGTCTTCCCGAAGTCGGTGACCCGCAGCCGCGTCGAGGAGAACTTCGCGCTCTTCGACTTCGAGCTGGACACGAGCGCCATGGCCGCGATCACCGGCCTGGACCGCGGCGAGCGCACCGGCCCCGACCCGGACACCTTCGACTACGTCCCCCGCTGACGACCGCACGTTCCGACGTCCCCGTCGGGAGGCTCGGTCCTCCCGGCGGGGACGTCACCGCCGGGCGCCCGGGAGGTGCCCGGGACGTGCGGCGCGGTCCACCGCCGCCCGGGCGATGCGCAGGCAGAGCCCACCCGCCCGGTGCCGCAGCTCGAGCACCGACAGCGAGCCCCGCAGCAGGACGATCAGCCCGAGGGTCTCGGTCAGCTCCTCCAGGTGAGTGCCGATCTGCAGGGGAGGGCCGTTCGTGCCCGGTCGGTCGAGCAGGCCGTTGACCGACTCCAGTCCGAGGGCCGCCCCCAGGACGAGGACGATGCCGAGCACGAGGTCCCGCCGCGCGGGGCCCCGCAGCGACCTCCCCAGCTGCCAGAAGGCCACGAGGACCACGGCACCCGGGACGAGTCCGGGGAGGACCCACAGGTAGCCCGCCGTGCCCGGCGCCACCAGCAGCTCCCCGATGCCGTCGAGCCGTTCGTGCATGGCGGTGAAGTCGTCGAACGCCATCAGCAGCAGCAGGCCGGCGGTGACCAGGAAGGCCAGGCCAACCCGGCCCCCGGCCAGCCGGCCGACCAGGGCGTGGCCGGCGACCGCGCCGAGGGTCACCACCACGCTGAAGAAGGTGGGGAGGTTCATCTCCCCGGCCACGCCGAAGAACCTCCGGACCGGCGACCCGGGAGCGGCCATGAGCTCGACGCCGGGCGCGATGTTGGGCAGACCGATGCTCAGCAGCGTGAGGACGACCGCGACGGCCACCAGGCACCGGGGCAGCCGGGGGAACGGCCGGCGCCACGCCTCGGCGGCGTCCGGTGCCGGAGCGGGACCTCCCGACGCGCGGACGTCCTCACTGCCTGGGTGAACCGCCACTCGTGCACCTCGGGATCGACGCGACCGGGACGGGGCCGCCACGGGGACGGCAGACGTTAGCCAGGCCGCCCCCTCGTCGTCACCGAGAGGTACCGGACGTTCACCCTTCCAGGGGTCTCAGGTCTCCGTGACGAAGTCGATGAGCTCCTCGACGCGGCCGATGAGCGCGGGCTCGAGGTCGGTCCAGGTGCGCACGCGGACGAGGATGCGCTGCGCCCACACGTAGCCGGTGTCGTCCTCCCAGCCGAGCCGGCGGCAGACGCCGTCCTTCCACGACTCGCCCCTGGGCACCGTGGGCCACTCGCGGATCCCGACCACCGAGGGCTTGACGGCCTGCCAGATGTCGATGAAGGGGTGCCCGACGACGAGGGCGTGCCCGCCGGGGCCCCCCGTCCCCGCCCGCATCACCTCGGCCGCGATGCGGGACTCCTTGGAGCCGGTGACCAGGTGGTCGACCAGCACCCCGAGCCGCCGTCCCGGTGCCGGGCGGAACTCACGGACGATGCCCGGCAGGTCGTCGACGCCGTGGAGCGGCTCGACGACGACGCCCTCGATGCGCAGGTCGTGGCCCCAGACCTTCTCGACCAGCTCGGCGTCGTGCTTGCCCTCGACGTAGATGCGACCCTCGCGGGCCACCCGGGCGCGGGCGCCGGCCACGTAGGTCGAGCCGGACGCGCTGCGGGTCGGCGTCGCCGGCCCCTTCGGCGTCGGGCGCACGAGGACGACCGGTCGGCCGTCGACCCAGAACCCGGGGCCGAGCGGGTAGGCGCGCACCTTCCCGGACCGGTCCTCGAGGTGGACGACGTCCTTCTCGCAGCGGACCACCGCGCCGACGAACCCGGAGCTCGGGTCCTCGACCACGAGATCGCGCTCGGCGGCCACCTGCGGCGGTGGCTTCCGGACCGTGCGGGGGTGCACCAGGTCGTCATGGGGGGAACGCGGCGGCACGACCCCAGGAGAGCCGATGACGGCGCGCCGGGCGGGGAGACGCGCCGGGAGGACGTGGCGCGGAGTGGCGCGACACGCCCGGGCGAGGCCGTGATGGCGCTGCGTCACGGTTCGTCGCGGGCGGTCCGTCGCCGTCCCGCGTGCTCCCCGGCGTCCGTCACAGGCCGCTGACCTGCGCCGACGTGCCGACGGCCGGCCCTGGCCGGCCGCCGTCCGGTGCGATCGGCGGCCGTCCCGCGGCGTTCCCGATCGAAGGAAGATCCAATTCGACCGTTTCGGTCCGTCGTGCCTGGTCACCCATCTACCGACCGTTCCACCAGAGCTCAGATGGGAGCGAGAAACGACGATGATCGGCACCGACACCATCAGCCGTGTGATCGGACAGGACGTCTACGACGCGTCGGGCGAGAAGATCGGTTCGGCCTCCGAGGTCTACCTGGACGACGAGACCGGTCAGCCGGAGTGGGCCACGGTGCGCACCGGCCTGTTCGGCACCAAGGAGTCCTTCGTCCCGCTGCGTGACGCGGACCTGACCAACGAGGGCCTGCGCGTGGGCGTGAGCAAGGCCCAGGTCAAGGACGCCCCGAAGATCGACACCGACGGCCACCTCTCCCCGCAGGAGGAGCAGGAGCTGTACCGGTACTACGGCCTGGGCACCGGCACGCAGACCACCCAGACCACCACCGACACCGGCCAGGCCGGCACCTACGCCACCGACCAGACCCGGACCGACCAGGACCTCACGACGGCCGGCACGGGTACCGCGGGCATGGCAGGCACCGCCGGCACGACCGGCCGCGACCGCGACGGTGACGGCGTCTACGACGACGTCCAGGGTCGCACCGTCGGCCGCGACACCTCCGGCCCGACGACCGACAGCGCGATGACCCGCTCCGAGGAGCACCTCAACGTGGGTGTCCAGCGGGTCGAGGCCGGCAAGGCCCGGCTGCGCAAGTACGTCGTCTCGGAGAACGTGACGCAGACCGTCCCGGTCTCCCGCGAGGAGGTCCGGGTCGAGCGCGAGCCGATCACCGACGCCAACATGCCCAACGCCATGGACGGCCCGGCCATCTCCGAGGAGGAGCACGAGGTCACGCTGCACGCCGAGCGTCCCGTCGTCTCCAAGGAGGCCACGCCGGTCGAGCGCGTCCGCCTCGACACCCAGACCGTCACCGAGCAGGAGACGGTCAGCGGCGAGGTCCGCAAGGAGCAGATCGAGGTCGACGGTGGCCAGACCGGCGTCGCCGGCACCGGCACCACCACCGGGACCACGGGTCAGGACGACCGCGGCCTGGTCCAGAAGGCCAAGGACGCCCTGGACCGCGACAACGACGGCAAGATCGGTCGCTGACGGGAGGACCCCCCTGCCCCCCGCCGCTCGCACGCTCGCGACGGGACCCTGCAGGAGGGTCGGCACGGCTGACGCCCGGCAGCACCACCGGGGCAGCACGCACCGGCGGCGGCCGGCCCGGGAGACCTCTCCCGGGCCGGCCGCCGTCCGCGTACCGGATCGGCCCTGGTCGCCTGCCCGGCCGGACGGGTGTCCGCGGCTCACGCGGGTGGGATGCTCGGCGGCGTGACCGAGACCACCGTGGCGCCCTCCGCGACCGACGCCTTCCCCGGAGGGCCCGAGGACCTGGCCGTCGCGCTGCGGGCGACCGGCTACCTCCCCGACGAGGGTCTGGCCACCGCGGCCTACCTCGCGCTGGTGATGCGCCGCCCGCTGTTCCTGGAGGGCGAGGCCGGGGTGGGCAAGACGGCGTTGGCCCGCGCGCTCGCCGAGGTCACCGGTCGCCCGCTGTACCGGCTGCAGTGCTACGAGGGCCTGGAGGCCAGCCAGGCGCTCTACGACTGGGACTTCGGCCGCCAGTTGCTGCACCTGCGCGCCGCCGAGGCCGCGCACGCCACCGCGGACACCGAGAGCCTCGAGGCCTCGCTCTACGACCGCCGCTTCCTGCTCGCCCGGCCGCTGCTGCAGGCGCTGGAGGACTCCCCGAGCGTGCTGCTCGTCGACGAGGTCGACCGCGCCGACGACGAGTTCGAGGCGTTCCTGCTCGAGGTGCTCTCCGACTTCACCATCTCCATCCCCGAGCTCGGCACCGTCCGCGCGGAGGTCCCGCCGCTGGTGGTGCTGACCTCCAACCGCACCCGCGAGGTGCACGACGCGCTCAAGCGCCGCTGCCTCTACCACTGGCTGCAGCACCCCGACTTCGACCGCGAGGTCGCCATCCTGCGCACCCGGCTGCCCGAGGTCACCGAGCGGCTGGCCCGCGAGGTCGCCCGGGCGGCGGCCAAGCTGCGCACCCTCGACCTGCTCAAGCCGCCGGGGGTGGCCGAGGCGATGGACTGGGCCACCGCGCTGCACACCCTCGGCGCGCGCGACCTCGACCCCGACCTCGCCGCCCGCACGCTCGGTGCCGTGCTCAAGTACCGCGAGGACACCGACCGGGTGCACGCCCTGGCGCGGGGAGCGTTGTTCGGTGGCGGCTGAGGAAGGACCCCTGGAAGGACCCCGTCGCCCCCCGTCGCTCGCGGGCTCGCAGCGGGAACCTGCGACGGGGCCGGTCGGAGCCTCGCAGGCGCGGCGCGAGCCTCGGGACGGGGCCGGGGCACAGCGACCGCGGGACGTCGTCGCCACGGTGCTCGGGTTCGCCCGCACGCTGCGCGCCGCCGGGGTCACCGCCTCGCCGGACCGGGTGGAGGCGATGCTCTCGGCGGTCGCGGCCCTCGACGTCCTCGACGCGACCGCCGTCTACTGGGCCGGGCGCCTGACGCTGTGCGCCGACCCCGACGACCTCGACCGCTACGACGCCGCCTTCGCCGCGTACTTCGGCGGCGAGGCACCCCGCCGCACCACGCCTGCGGCGCGCACGCCGCCGACCCTGGCCACCTCCGCGCCGCTGGACCCGGGTGCCGGCACCGGCGAGGACGGCGAGGACGCCCCGGACCTGGCCACGCAGGCCAGCGGCGACGAGGTGCTGCGCCACCGAGACGTCGCCGGGCTCACCCCGGCCGAGCGCGAGCACCTGCGCCGGCTGTTCGCGTTGCTGGTGCCGGCGTCGCCGATGCGCCCGTCCCGCCGCCGGCGCCCCAGCTCGCACGGGGCCGTGCACGCCGGCCGCACCGTGCGGCGCGCGCTGCGCGGGGGCGGCGAGATCACCCGGCTGCTGCACCGGCGGGCCCGGCCCCGGCCGCGGCGGGTGGTGCTGCTGGTCGACGTCTCCGGGTCGATGGCCCCCTACGCCGACGCGCTGCTGCGGTTCGCGCACGCCGCGGTGCGGGCCCGGCCGGCGTCGACCGAGGTGTTCACCGTGGGCACCCGGCTCACCCGCGTCACCCGCGAGATGCGGCTGCGCGACCCCGACCGGGCGCTGGCCGCCAGCGGCCAGGCCATCCCCGACTGGTCCGGCGGCACCCGGCTCGGTGAGGTGCTCAAGGCCTTCCTCGACCGCTGGGGCCAGCGCGGCACCGCCCGCGGCGCCATCGTCGTGGTGTGCAGCGACGGGTGGGAGCGCGGCAGCCCCGACCTGCTGCGCGAGCAGATGGCACGGCTGCGCCGGCTCGCGCACGCCGTCGTCTGGGTCAACCCGCACAAGGGCCGGGCCGGCTACGAGCCGCTGACCGGCGGGATGCAGGCCGCGCTGCCCTCGGTGGACGCGTTCGTCTCCGGGCACAGCCTGGCGGCCTTCGAGGAGCTGTCGGGGGTGATCTCCCGTGCCTGAGCAGACGGGCGGCAGAGAGGTGGACGACGGTGCGTGACGTGCTGGACGACCTGGTCGGCTGGTGGCAGGCCGGCGAGACGGTCGGGATGGGGACGGTCGTGGCCACCTGGCGCTCGGCACCGCGGCCGGCGGGGGCGTCGATGCTCGTCGGCCCCGACGGGACGGCGGTGGGCAGCGTCTCCGGCGGCTGCGTCGAGGGCGCCGTGTACGAGGAGGCCAAGGACGTCGTCGAGACCGGCGTCCCCACCCTCGAGCGGTACGGCGTCAGCGACGACGACGCCTTCGCCGTCGGCCTGACCTGTGGCGGGATCCTCGACGTCTTCGTCGAGTCGGTGTCGCGGGAGTCGTTCCCCGAGCTGGGCGAGATCGCCGAGTCGGTGGGCCGGCACGAGCCGGTCGCCGTCGTCACCTGCGTGCGCGGGTCGGAGGACCGGATCGGCAAGCGGCTGGTGCTCTGGCCCGACCGGAGCTCCGGCACCCTCGGCCTGCAGCGCCTGGACGACGCCGTCGCCGACGACGCCCGCGGCATGCTCGCCGCCGGCCGGACGGCGACGCTGACCTACGGCCACGACGGCGAGCGGCGCGGCGACGAGCTCACCCTGTTCGTCTCCTCCTTCGCCCCGCCGGCGCGGATGGTCGTGTTCGGCGCGATCGACTTCGCGGCCGCCGTCGCCCGGGTCGGGGCGTTCCTCGGCTACCGCGTCACCGTGTGCGACGCCCGGCCGGTGTTCGCCACCGCCCGGCGCTTCCCCGACGCGCACGAGGTCGTCGTCGAGTGGCCGCACCGCTACCTGCAGGCCGAGGCCGACGCCGGGCGCATCGACGAGCGCACGGTGCTGTGCGTGCTCACCCACGACCCGAAGTTCGACGTCCCGCTGCTGGAGGTCGCGCTGCGGCTGCCGGTGGCCTACGTCGGGGCGATGGGGTCGCGGCGCACGCACGAGGAGCGGCTGGACCGGCTGCGCGAGGCGGGGCTCTCCGCCGACGAGCTCGCCCGGCTGTCCTCACCGATCGGGCTGGACCTCGGTGCCCGGACGCCCGAGGAGACCGCCGTCTCGATCGCCGCGGAGATCATCGCCGGGCGCTGGGGCGGCAGCGGCGAGCGGCTGACCGCGATGGGGGGCCCCATCCACCGCACCGCCGAGCGCTGATGGCCCTCGTGCAGGGGCCCGCCGCGAGCATGCGAGCGGTGGGGGGCACGGGGGTCCTTGCTGACGTCGAGGTCGTGGGGCTGCTCGTCTCGCCGGTGCACCGGTACGACGGGCGGCCCGGCGGCGCAGTCCCGACCCAGGACGGCGAGCGGGTGCAGCGGGTCGAGGTCCGCGCCGGGCACGGGATCGTCGGCGACCGCTACGCCGGCCGGCCCGCGCACCGCGACGCCGCGGTGACCGTGCTGGCCGCCGAGTCGGTGGAGGCGCTGGCCGCGGAGCTGGGCGCCGGTCCGCTCGACCCGCTGCTGACGCGACGCAACGTGGTGCTGCGCGGCGCGGAGGTCGAGGCGCTGCGCACCGAGCTGTTCTCCCTCGACTGCGGGGAGGGCGTGGTGCTGCTGCGCGGCGGGCGCCCGGCCAACCCTTGCGCCTGGCTGGACACCGTGCTGGCCCCCGGCGCCCACCGGGGGATGCGCGGGCGCGGCGGTGTCCGCTGCACGCCCCTCTCGGACGGTGTGCTCCGGCTCGGGCCGGCCGTGCTCCGCAGTGCCGTGCCGCTCCACCCGGCGCGCGCCGGGGACGCCGTCCGGCCGGTCCTGCGCCGCCGCTGACACCCCCGTCCGGGGGTGGTCGCCGTCACAGTGCCGTCCGACGATGGCGCTCGGCCGCCGAAGTGCTTCAGGAGCCGTGCGACCGAGTCCCATCCGCGTAGCAGATCCGGTACGGCTCGTGCCGGGGACTGGAGGACCGATGAAGACCAGGGCAGCCGTACTCCGCGCCACGGGCAAGCCGTTCGAGCTGGTCGAGCTCGAACTCGACGAGCCGAAGGCCGGTGAGGTGCTCATCCGCTACGTCGCCGCCGGGCTGTGCCACTCGGACGAGCACCTCCGGCACGGCGACATCGTGCCGCGCTTCCCGGTGGTCGGCGGGCACGAGGGCGCCGGGATCATCGAGAAGGTGGGGCCGGGCGTCACCCGGCTGCAGCCCGGCGACCACGTCGTCTGCTCGTTCCTGCCGGTCTGCGGGCACTGCCGCTGGTGCTCGACCGGCAAGTCGAACCTCTGCGACATGGGGGCGGCGATCCTCGACGGGCACCTGGCCGACGGCACCTACCGCTTCCACGACGACGAGGGCACCGACTACGGCGGCATGTGCATGCTCGGCACCTTCTCCGAGCGCGCCGTCATCAGCGAGAACTCCGCGGTGAAGGTCGACCCCGACCTGCCGCTGGACAAGGTCGTGCTCATCGGCTGCGGCGTCCCCACCGGGTGGGGCTCGGCGGTGCACGCCGCGGGCACCGAGCCCGGCGACACCATCGTCATCTACGGCATCGGCGGGATCGGCATCAACAGCGTGCAGGGTGCCGCGCTGGCCGGGGCGCGCAACGTCGTCGCCGTCGACCCGCTGCCCAACAAGCGGGAGGCGGCCGAGCAGCTCGGCGCCACGCACAGCTGCGAGACGGCCGAGGAGGCACAGGAGCTGGTGCAGGAGCTGACCCGCGGGGTCGGCGCGGACAAGGCGATCATCACCGTCGGCGTCGTCGACGCGAAGGTGGTCTCCGACGCCGTGGCCGTCATCCGCAAGGGCGGCTCGGCGATCATCACCGGCCTGGCCGACCCGACCAAGACCAACATCGAGCTCAACAGCTCGATGCTCACGCTGTTCGAGAAGACCGTGAAGGGCAGCCTGTTCGGCTCGGGCGACCCGTTCCACGACATCCCGAAGATGATCGAGCTCTACCAGTCCGGTGACCTCAAGCTCGACGAGCTGATCACCACGACGTACACCCTCGACCAGGTCAACGAGGGCTACGAGGACCTGGTCAACGGCAAGAACATCCGCGGCGTGATCGTCTACGACACCCCGCCGCTGGAGGGCGCCCCCGCCTGACCCACACGCGAGGTCTGCACACTGGTCCCCACGGGCCGGTGCGCAGACCTCGCCGTCCGTCGTCGAGAGGGGGACCGCGTGGCGAACCCGGCCGTGCCGCACCCGGTCATCGGGCTGCAGCGGGAGCGCGAGGTGCTCACCGTCGCGCTGCGGACCAACCGGCACGTCGTCCTCGAGGGGCCGCCGGGCACGGGCAAGTCCACGCTGCTGCGCTCGATCGCCGCGGACGCCGGTCAGGAGGTCGTGTTCGTCGAGGGCAACGCCGAGCTCACCCCGGCCCGGTTGATCGGCCAGTACGACCCGGCCGCCGTCCTCGCCGAGGGGTACGTGCCGGGCAGCTTCACCGACGGGCCGCTGCTGACGGCGATGCGCGGGCACGGGCTGCTCTACCTCGAGGAGCTCAACCGGATCCCCGAGGAGACGCTGAACGTCCTCATCACGGTGCTCACCGAGGGCGAGATCACCGTGCCGCGGCTGGGCCACGTGCGGGCGGCGGCAGGCTTCCGCCTCATCGCGGCGATGAACCCCTTCGACGCCATCGGCACCGCGCGGGTCGGGCAGGCCATCGCCGACCGCATGTGCCGCGTCGTCCTCGGCTACCAGGACGCCGCCGCCGAGCGGGCCATCGTCGGGGCGGTCACCGGGGCGCCACCGTCGCTGATCGGCCTCGCCGTCCGGCTGGTGCGCGCCACCCGGGTGCACCGCGACGTCCGCATGGGCTCGTCGGTCCGCGGGGCCACCGACCTGGTGCTGCTGCTCGGCGGCCTGCTGGAGGTGCGCGGGCACTCCGGGCTCGGTGCCGACGGCGCGCGGGAGACCGCCCGCGACGCCGCCCACGCCGCGCTGTCGGGGCGGATCCGCGTCGCCGAGGGCGTCGAGCGCACGCCCGAGGCGGTCATCGACGACATCCTCGACGACGTCTGGCCCGAGACCGGCCCGCCGCCTCCCGACGAGCCGGAGCCGCCCGGCGCCGACCCCGCGGACGGGGGCGGTCAGGGAAAAGGTGAGGGCCCGCCGGCCGAGTCGGCGGGCACCGACCCCTCGTCGTCGTCCCTGCGCCGTGACCGCCGCTCGGGTGGCGCCAGCCGCCGGCAGACCAGCCGGCGGGAGATGGCCGCCCGGCACGAGGCGTTCGAGGAGGTCAGCCCCGAGGTCGGCGAGCTCGACGAGGAGGCCTTCGCCGCGCTGATGGCCGAGGACGCCGACGCCGCGGCCGCGCTGCTCACCGACCTCGCCGCGGCCACCGACCGCGAGCTGCGCGCGGCGGCCCGGCGGCTGGCCGGACGGGTGTTCGTGCAGGTCGGCCGGGTGGGCCGGGCCCGCACCCGCGGGACCCGGCGGCTGGTGCCCGACCACCGCGGCGACGGCGACCTCGACCTCGACCGGACCCTGGACCGGTGGGACCTCGGCACCCCGCTGCAGCCCGGCGACCTGGTCACCCGCCGCTGGACCGGGCACCGGCGCGCGGTCTGCCTCGCCGTGGACACCTCGGGGTCGATGACCGGCCTCGGGGTGGCGATCGCGGCGGTGGCCGCGGCCGGCGTCGTCCTCACCGGCGACGAGAAGCTGCGGACCAGCCTCATCACGTTCGGCCGCGACGTCGACGTCGTGCAGCGCTCCGGTCACCGGCGGGCCGCCGAGGACGTCGTCACCCACCTGCTGGGCCTGCGCGGGCACGGGATGACCGACCTCGCCGCCGCCCTGCGCGCCGCCCGTCTCCAGCTGGCCGCCGAGGTCGCCGACGAGCGGGTCGTCGTGCTGCTGTCGGACTGCCTGCACACCACGGGCGACCCGCCGGAGTCCGCGCTCGGCGGTATCGACCGGCTGCACGTGCTCTGCCCGCTGCCCACCCCCGAGGCCGAGGAGGCCGCCCGGTCGCTCGCGGCCCGCGGCGGGGGGACGGCGCAGATGGTGCGGACGGTGCGCGACCTCGGCCCCGCCCTCACCCGCCTGCTGGGCTGACCGGGCGCCGCGCGTCGATCATCGGGTGCTCGCCGCTGGTGGCGGCGTGTCCGCGCGTGTCGGCGGCAAGCACCCGATGATCAACACGGGAACGCGCTATGGCAGCAGGCCCAGCCGGCGGGCCTTGACGACGGCCTCCAGGCGGGTGTGCGCGTCGAGCTTCGTCATCGCCGAGCCCAGGTAGCTCTTCACGGTCTCCGGCCGCAGCGACAGCCGCGCGGCGGTCTCCCGGTTGCTGCACCCCAGCGCCACCTGGGTGAGGACGTCCACCTCCCGGCCCGACAGGTGCACGGTCGCCGGCCCGTCCTGCGCCACGCCGAGCGCGGCCAGGCGGGTGCAGGCGGACAGCAGCCGGTCGCGCAGGGCGGCGTCGTCGGTGGCGGAGGCGGCCAGCCGCAGGTCGGCGTGCACCGCGCGCACCTCCTCCCAGCGGGCGGGGTCCTCCGCGGCCGGCGAGCCGGACGGGACGGCGGCCAGCAGCGTCAGGCGGCGGTCGACCTCGTCGCGGACGCCGAGTTCCGCGGCCATGCGCGACGCCGCCCGCGCCAGCGCGTCGCGCACCCGGTCGCCGATCGAGCCGCCCTCCCGGCTGGCGGCGTACAGCACCGCCCGCGGCCGGCCGTCGACCAGCACCGGGACCGCGGCCACGGTGCGCAGGCCCTCGGCCAGCACCGGCCCGTCGTAGTCGTGGGTGATGTCGAGCGCGCGGCCGTAGTCCTCGACGCCGGCCGGCCGGCCCTCGCTGAGCACCCGGCCGCCCAGCCCCGCCCCCGAGCGCACCTCCAGCCCGCGCAGGTACCGGGTCCGCCCGCCCAGCAGCTCGGCGATCCGGAAGCTCTCCGACCCCACGGGCCCGGCGAAGGCGACGCTCATGCCGGAGGTCGCGCGGACCTGGCGGACGGCGGCGCGCAGCGCGTCGCGGTCGTCGGGACGCGCGGCGGCCGGGAGCGGCACGAGACCTCCTCGCCGAAGGACGGTGACCCGGGTCACGTTAGCGCAGGTCGGGAGGGTGGTCCGGAGACGCCGGAGGGCGGCGGACGGGCCCGGCGCGATCGGGGGTGGCGACACCGGGGAGTGCGGCCGACGATGCCCAGCACGCACCCCGACGACGACGAGGAGGCCGCGATGCCCGGGCCTGCCACCTCCGCCTACCGCGCCGCCCGCGACCAGCTGCTCGCCCTGCGCGGCGACCCCGTCGAGGCCGCGGCCGAGTTCCGCTGGCCGCAGCTCGACGGGCCGTTCAACTGGGCGGTCGACTGGTTCGACGAGATCGCCCGCGGCGTCGAGCGGCCCGGCCTGGTGATCTCCGAGGACGACGGCAGCGTGGGCCGGTGGTCCTTCGCCGAGCTGTCCCGCCGCTCCGACCAGGTGGCCGCGTGGCTGCGCGAGCGCGGGGTGCAGCGGGGCGACCGCGTCGTCCTCATGCTCGGCAACCGGGTCGAGCTGTGGGAGTCGATGCTCGCCGTCATGAAGCTCGGCGCGGTGATCATGCCGACCACGACCGCCCTCCCGCCCGCCGACCTCGCCGACCGCATCGGCCGCACCGGCGCCCGGCACGTCGTCGCCGACGCGGCCGAGGCGGCCAAGTTCGACGACGTCCCCGGCGACTACGGCCGGATCGCCGTCGGCCGTGACCAGGGAGGTGCCGAGCCCGCCGGCTGGGCGCCCTACGCCGACGCGGCCGGCGCCCCGGACCGGCCGCTGGGCCACCCGGGCACCGAGCCCGGCGACCCGCTGCTCCTGTACTTCACCAGCGGCACGACCAGCCGGCCCAAGCTGGTCGAGCACACCCAGGTCAGCTACCCGGTCGGGCACCTGTCCACGATGTACTGGCTGGGCCTGCGGCCCGGGGACGTGCACCTCAACATCAGCTCGCCCGGCTGGGCCAAGCACGCGTGGAGCTGCTTCTTCGCCCCGTGGGCGGCCGAGGCGACCGTCTACCTCGCCAACTACGAGCGGTTCGACCCGGCGGTGGTGCTCGACCGGATCCGCAGCGCGGGGATCACCACCTTCTGCGCCCCGCCGACGGTCTGGCGGATGCTCATCCAGGCCGACCTGTCCGCCGGTCCCGGCGACCTGCGCGAGGTGATCGCGGCCGGCGAGCCGCTCAACCCCGAGGTCATCGAGCAGGTGCGCCGGCACTGGGGCCTGACCCTGCGCGACGGCTACGGCCAGACCGAGACGACGGCGTCGGTGGGCAACCCGCCCGGCGCGGAGGTGCGGCCGGGCTCCATGGGCCGCCCGCTGCCGGGCGTGCCGGTGGTGCTCGTCGACCCGCTGACCGGGCAGCAGGGGGACGACGGCGAGATCTGCCTGGACCTCTCGCAGCGGCCGCTGAACCTGATGACCGGCTACCAGGGCGACCCCGAGCGCGCCGCCGAGGCGATGGCCGGCGGCTACTACCACACCGGGGACGTGGCGACCCGCGACGCCGACGGCTACATCACCTACGTCGGGCGCACCGACGACGTCTTCAAGGCCAGCGACTACAAGATCAGCCCGTTCGAGCTGGAGAGCGTGCTCATCGAGCACCCGGCGGTGGTGGAGGCCGCCGTCGTCCCGGTGCCCGACCCGGTGCGGCTGGCCGTCCCGAAGGCCTACGTCACCCTCGCGCCGGGCTGGGAGCCGGGCCCGGAGACGGCGCTGTCGGTGCTGCGACACGCGCGCGAGCGGCTGGCGCCCTACCTGCGGGTGCGGCGGGTGGAGTTCGCGGAGCTGCCCAAGACCATCTCGGGCAAGATCCGCCGGGTCGAGCTGCGCGAGCGCGAGACGCAGATGGCGCCGCAGGGCACCGGCACCGACTACGCCGACACCGACTTCCCCGAGCTGCGCGGCTGAGGCCCACCCGTGCCCGCCGGCGGAGGGCCGGCGGGCACGGGGAGCGGGTCAGCGGTCGGCGTCGGTGTAGACGACCATCCCGCGGATGTTCTTGCCGTCGCGCATGTCCTGGTAACCCTGGTTGATCTCCTCCAGCGAGTACCGCGTGGTCACCAGGTCGTCGAGCTTGAGCTGACCCTCCTGGTAGAGCGCGAGCAGCTCGGGGATCGCCGCGCGGGGGGCGAGGCCGCCGAAGATGGCGCCCTGCAGGTCCTTCTGCAGCAGCGTCAGCTCGAACAGGCTGAGCTTGACGTCGGTGTTGGCCGCGTTGCCCATGCCGGTGACGACGGCGCGGCCGCCCTTGCCGGTCAGGCTCAGCGCCGTCTGGATGTCCTCGCCCTGGATGTCGCCGACGGTGATGATCGTCTTGTCCGCCATCCGGCCCCAGGTCAGCTCGTTGACCTTCTCCGTGGCCTCCTCGGCCGACTCGAAGACGTGCGTGGCGCCCAGGTCCATCGCCCACTCGCGCTTGCGCGCCACCGGCTCGATGACCATGACCCGCTTGGCGCCGGCCGCGGCCGCACCCTGGACGGCGTTCATGCCTACCCCGCCGGCGCCCATGACGACGACGTTCTCGCCCGGACGCACGTCGGCGACCTTGGTGGCCGAGCCCCAGCCGGTGGTGACGCCGCAGCCGACCAGCGCCGCGACCTCCAGCGGGATGTCCGGCTCGATCTTCACCACCGACGCCTGGTGCACCGTCACGTAGGGCGAGAACGTGCCGAGCAGGCACATCGGGATGACGTCCTGGCCGCGGGCCCGGACGCGGTAGCTGCCGTCGGAGATCGACGTGCCGGCCAGCAGGTTCGCGCCGAGGTCACAGAGGTTCTGCATCCCCTTCGAGCACGGCGGGCACTGCCCGCAGGCGGGGATGAACGCCGTGACGACGTGGTCGCCCTCCTGCAGCCCGGTCACGCCGGGACCGACCCTGGTGACGACGCCGGAGCCCTCGTGACCGCCGATGACCGGGTAGAACGCGACCGGCGTACCGCCGGTGACCAGGTGCTCGTCGCTGTGGCAGAGCCCGGAGGCGGCCAGCTGGACCTGGACCTCACCCTCCTTGGGATCGCCCAGCTCGATCTCCTCGACCGACCACTCCTCGCCGACACCCCACAGGATCGCGCCCTTGGTCTTCACCCTCGTCCTCCCGTCCGCCCCACCGTCGTCGGCGGGTCCCGGCGCCACCGCGGACCGGTGTGCGCCGCGCCACAGACTCCGTCCGGCCGGAACCGCCGTCAAATCAGCGGCGACGGGGTGCGACGGGCCGGTCAGCGCCCGGGGTCGACGGTGACCGCGCTGAAGGGCAGGCGCGGTTCCACCCAGGGGAAGACGACGAACAGCAGCAGCGCGCAGACGGTCGTCGCGAGGAGCAGCGCGAGCGTCGCGCGGCTCGCCGTCCCGCCCGGCAGGTGCCGCCAGATCCAGCGGTACACGGGTCCTCCTCAGCCCTCGGTCAGGGCCGGTGGCCCGTCGGGTGCCTGCGCCTTGGTCACGCCCGGGCCGTCGAGCACGGCGTGCACCACCAGCCGCTGCTGCGCCGAGTACCGGGGGTGGCAGGTGGTCAGCGTCAGGTAGGCGCCGGTGGGACCGGCCTCCGGGGCGCCCGGGGTGGGCGCGATGACCTCGACCTGTGACGGCGTCACGATCTGCATCCCCGGGATGCCGCTGGGGTCGGCCGCGAGGTCGCCGGTGGCCGGGTCGCCGAGCACGCGGTAGGTGAACCAGCCGTCGGCGGTCTCCACGACGATCGGGTCGCCGGGGCGCACCGCGTCGAGGTCGAGGAACGGTGAGCCGCGGCCCACCCGGTGCCCGGCGAACGCGGTGTTGCCCTGCTCGCCCGGCAGCGCCGTCCCGGCGTAGTGGCCGGGGCCCTGCGACAGCTCGGCCTCGCCGGTGCCCTCCACGGCCACCCGTGCCCAGTCCTCGGCGAGCCGCGGCACGTGCAGCACCACGAACGGCTCGCCGGCCGGCACCTCCGCCGGCGGGGCCGGCGCCGCCGCGGCGGCCGTGCCGGTGGACCACTCGCTCCGCAGCCGGTCGGCGAGCCGGTCCTGGTCGCGCGCGGTGATCAGGTCGGTGACCCACAGCTGGTAGACGACGTAGAGGAGCAGGACGACGCCGAGGGTGAGCAGCGTCTGGCCCAGGCCGCTGGCGAGCGTGCTCCACGCGTCGCCGCGCCGGCGGGAGAGCGGGGGAGCGACTGCCATGACCGGACCACGATGACAGGCCCGGGCGAGCGGTCCTGGACACTGGGCGGCGTGTCGGGGGCTCCGGTGGTCGTCGTCGGCGCCGGCCCGGTCGGCACCACCGCGGCCCTGCTGCTGGCGCGGCGCGGCCTCGAGGTCGTGCTGCTGGACCGCCGGTCCCGGCCGCACGACCTGCCGCGCGCGGTCCACCTGGACGACGAGGCGCTGCGGGCGCTGGCCGACGCCGGCGTCGCGGACGGCTTCCTCGCGCTGAGCCGGCCCATGGCGGGACTGCGGCTGCTCGACGCCGGCCAGCGGACGCTGGCCGAGTTCCGCCGCGAGCCGGGTGCGGGGCGGCACGGCTGGCCGCAGGCGTCGATGTTCCACCAGCCCGACCTCGAGGAGCTGCTCCGCGCCGCCGTCGACCGGGCGGGCGGGATCGCAGTGCACCGGGGTGCCGAGGTGGTCGGGCTGACCGAGGCGGACCGGTCCGTCACGGTGCACGTGCGGGACGGCAGCGGCGGGTGTCGCGACGTCGTCGCCTCCGCGGTGGTCGGCTGTGACGGCGCGCACAGCACCGTCCGCGGCCTGCTCGGTGCGCGGATGCGCGACCTCGGCCGGCCCGACCGGTGGCTGGTGGTGGACCTGCGCGCACCGGCGCCGCTGCCGGTGTGGCCGGGCGTGCACCAGGTCTGCGACCCCGCCCGTGCGGCCACGTTCATGCCGGTCACCGGCGACCGGTACCGGTTCGAGGCGCGGCTGCGCCCGGGTGAGACCGCGGCCGACCTCACCGGGCCCGCGACGCTGCACGCCCTGCTGGCACCCTTCGGGGCGCAGGACGCCGAGGTGGTCCGGGCCGCCGAGTACGTGTACCGCGCGCAGGTCGCCGACCGCTGGCGGCGCGGGCGGGTGCTGCTGGCCGGCGACGCCGCCCACCTGACCCCGCCGTTCGTCGGGCAGGGCCTCGGGCTGGGCCTGCGCGACGTCCACCAGCTCGCCTGGAAGCTGGCCGCCGTCGTGGCGGGGGCGGCCGGCGAGGAGCTGCTCGACACCCACCAGGCCGAGCGCCGGCCGCACGCGCGGGCGCTGGTCCGGCTGGCGGCGCTGCTCGGGCGGCTGATGACCGGCGGGGGAGCGGCCGCCGCGCCGGCCCGCCGCGCGGTCCTCGCCGCCGTCGGCCGCGTGCCGGCGCTGGCCGCCTACGCCACCGACAGCCGCACGCCGGCGTTGCGGGGCGGGCCGCTGGTGGACCGGCGCGGACGGGCGGGGCGCCGGCTGGCCGGCACCCTCGTGCCGCGGGCGCGGGTGCGCGCCGACGGGCGGGACTGCCGGCTCGACGACGTCCTCGGCGCCGGCCCCGCCGTGCTCACCGCGGGCGACGGCGTCCTCACCGTGGAGACCGGCGGACGGCGGACCGAGGTCGACGACGTCGACGGTGTGCTCACCGCCTGGCTGCGGGCCGGACGCGCCACGACCGTCGCCGTCCGGCCGGACCGGGTCGTGCGGTCGGCCTCCTGACGCATCGGCGGCCGGCGGCCGGGTACGGGTCGGTCATGCAGATCGACAAGAACCAGATCCTCGAGCTCCTGCGTTCCCAGGGCGACGACGCCAAGGCGCAGCAGGCCGACCAGGAACTGCCCGGCCAGGTGGACACCGACCAGCACGCCGGCATCCTGCAGAAGCTCGGCCTGGACCCGATGGACCTCGTCAAGATGCTCGGCGGCGGGGGTGGTGGCGGCATCGGCGGCGCACTGGGCGGCGTCCTCGGCCGCTGAGGAAGGACCCCCTGCCCCCACCGCTCGCAGGCTCGCGGCGGGACCCTGCAGGGGGGCCGCCCCTCCTCCCCCCTGCTCGCACGCCCGCGGGAGTGCCTGGTGCGCTCCCGCGGGCGTGCGTGCGTCCGTCGCCCGCGACCGTGTGACGCGCATCACGACTCCGGCTATCGTGGGCGGGCCGCTCGCGCCCCGGAGGTCGTCGTGTCCGCAGCCACCCGCGATCCCGCGGACACCTGCCCGCCCGTCCCGCCGTCCTCCCCGCCGCGGTGACCGCCGTCCCGCTGCGGACCGGCCGGTCCGTGGCCAGCGTCCCGCTGGACCGCGAGCTGCGGCCGCGCGCCGAACCCGCCGCGCCCGCCCGCGGCCGGTTCACCAAGTACCTGGTGCCCGAGGTCGTCTTCGGCTGGGGCGCGCTGTCGGAGGCCGGCTTCGCCGCCCTCCGGCTCGGGGCCCGCCGGCCGTTCGTGGTCACCGACGCCGGGCTGATCGAGGCCGGCTGGTGGGCCGAGCTGGCCGGCCACCTCGTCGACGCCGGACTTCGGCCCACCGTGTGGTCGGGGCTCACGCCCAACCCCAAGGACGCCGAGGTCGCCGAGGGGGTGCAGCGCTACCTCGAGAGCGGCTGCGACGTGATCGTCGGCCTGGGCGGCGGCTCGGTCATCGACGCGGCCAAGGCCGTCGCCGTCGTCGCGAGCAACGGCGGGCAGATCCTCGACTACGAGGGCGTGGACAGGGTGCGGACCGCCATCCCGCCGACGGTCATGTGCCCGACCACCGCCGGCACCGGCGCCGACGTCTCGCAGTTCGCCGTCATCACCGACACCAGGCGCCGGCTCAAGGCCACCCTCATCGGCCGGGCGCTGGTGCCCGACATCTCGGTCACCGACCCCCGGCTGCTCACCACGATGCCCGACGAGCTGGCCTCGGCCACCGGGCTCGACGCGCTCACCCACGGCATCGAGGCCTACGTGTCCCGCGCGTCCGGGCCGCTCACCGACGTGCACGCGCTGCACGCCATCGAGCTGATCTGCGGGTCGCTGCGGCGCACGCTCACCGTTCCCGACGACACCGCGGCCACCACCTGCATGGCCCAGGCGAGCCTGGAGGCCGGGCTGGCCTTCACCAACGCCATCCTCGGGGCCACGCACGCCATGAGCCACCAGGTGGGCGGGCTGCTCGACGTGCCGCACGGCGTCGTCAACGGCGTGCTCCTGCCGCACGTCATCCGTTTCAACGCCCGCGCCGTGCCCGAGCGGTTCGTGCCGGTGGCGCGGGCCATGGGCATCGACGTCACCGGCCTGCCGGCCGACGTCGCGGCCGAGACCGCGGCCGACGTCGTCTGCCGGCTCGCCGCCGACCTCGGCTGCCCCAGCCGGCTCTCGCAGCTGGGCGTCTCGGAGGCCGACGTCGAGATCCTGGCGACGACGACGCTCGGCGACGCCTGCCTGTCGACCAACCCCCGGGACGCCGACCGCGCCGAGATCGCGGCGCTGTTCCGGGCCGCGCTGTGACCGACCGCCGATGAGCGCGCCGGGCATCCCGGAGCTCACCGGCCTGCGCTCGTCCAAGCCCAGCTGGTACGCCGAGTACCGGCAGACCGCCGAGAGCCTGTCGCGCGCCCTCGGCCAGCTCGAGCACGTCGCCCGGGTGCTGTCGGCCACCGGGCAGGGCGCCGACGCGCTGTGCCGCGCGGTCGTCGACGCCACCGCCGAGCAGCTCGGGGAGCCGTGGGTGGTCCTCGCCCTGGCCGAGGAGGCGCTCCCGCTGGGACGGCCGCGGCTGGTCGGCCGGGGACCCGCCGGGCGCCCCGTCGGCGACTTCGCCGCGCTGCCGGGGGTCGTCGCCCGGCCGGTCACGGCGGCGCTGGCCGCGGACGCCGTCGAGCCCTGGCAGACGCCCGAGGGCGCCGTCGTCGTCCCGCTGGTCGTCGACGGCGACCCGGTCGGGGCGCTGGTGGCCTGCGGCGGGCCGCGGCGGACGCCGGACGCGTCCGACGTGGCGATCATGCGGATCGTGGCCAACCAGTCCGCCGTCGCGCTGCACGCCGACCACCTGCTGGCCCGCTCGGAGACGCTGCGCCGGCAGACCGAGCGGCTGTACGCGCAGGCCCAGCAGCGCGCCCGCGACCTGGCCGAGCGGCACCAGCAGCTGGCCGAGGCCGAGCACCGCCTCGACGTCGCCGCCCAGCGCGAGGCGGTGGACGCCGAGCGGCACCGCATCGCCCGCGAGCTGCACGACAGCGTGGCCCAGCACGTGCTCTCGGCCGGGATGACCATCGAGTGGTGCCGGCCGGAGGTGGCCCACCACGCGGAGGTGCACGAGCGGCTCGGCCACGCCAAGGCGCTCACCCGCGAGGCCGTCGAGCGGCTGCGCGGGGCCATCCACGCGCTGTCGGTGCACGAGTCCCACGTCCCCGGCCCGGGGCTGCCGGGGCTGCTGGACCGGCTGCCGACCGTGCCGGGGCTGGCGGTCGCCGTCCGCGTCGAGGGCCGGCCGCGGGTGCTGCCGCCGGACGCCGAGCACCAGCTGTTCCGGATCGCCTCGGAGTGCCTGTCCAACACCGCCCGGCACGCGCGGGCCGGCCGCGCCGTCGTCCGGCTGGGCTACCGCCCCGACGGGCTGCGGCTGTCGGTCGCCGACGACGGCTGCGGCGACCCCGAGACGCTGCGCCGCGCGCTGCGGGCCGCCGCCGGCCGCGACGACGGCCACCACCGCGGGCTGCTCAACATCGCCTCCCGCTGCCGCGAGCTCGGCGCCACGCTGCGCTTCACCCGCGCCCGCCTCGGCGGGGTGCGGGTGGAGGTCCGGCTGCCCCTGACCCCCGAGGAGACCGGTGACTGACCCCATCCGGCTGGTGATCGTCGACGACCACGCCATCGTCCGGCAGGGGTTGCGCTCGATCCTGGAGCGCGAGCCGGACATCGAGGTGGTCGGCGAGGCCAGCACCGCCGCCGACGCGCTCGACCTGGTCGCCGCGGCCCGCCCGCACATCGTGCTGCTCGACCTCAAGCTCTCGGCCGGCTCCGACGTCACCGGGCTGACGCTGTGCGGGGAGCTCACCGCGCGCGTCCCGGCGCCCGGCGTCCTGGTGGTGACGACGTTCCTCGACGAGCGGCTGGTGCTCGAGGCCATCCAGCGCGGCGCCCGCGGCTACGTGCTCAAGGACGTCGACGCCGTCGCGCTGGTCGCCGCCATCCGCGCGGTGCGCCGCGGGGAGAGTGCCTTCGACAGCCACAGCGCGGCGATGGTGGTCCGGTCGCTGGCCGCCCCGGCGCCGCCCTCGCCGTCGTCCCCGGACCTCACCGGCCGCGAGCGGGAGGTGCTGGCGCTGCTGGCCCGGGGGCTGTCGAACGAGGCGATCGGCCGGGAGCTCTACATCTCGGCGACGACGGCGAAGTTCCACGTCACCAACCTCATGCGCAAGCTCGCCGTCTCCCGCCGGGCCGAGGCGGTGTACGCCGGCTCCAAGCTCGGGTTGATCTAGCCCCTCGTTCGCGCCGTGTGCACGGACCGCGAACGGGACGGCGTCGCGAGCACGCTGTGTGCACACGTCGCGGTGGCCGGCGGCGCGGTGGTGGGGCCGGCGCGTCCCTCAGCCGGACTCGGCGATGCGCCTGATCGCCGCGAGCGTGGCCGGGATGCCCTCGTGCGCGGCGCGGGTGCGCAGCTCGACCTCCTGCTGCGCGTCCGCGCCGTAGCGCTCGGCCATGAGCGCCAGCCCGTCGGGGAGGAACTCCCACGACTCGGTGAGCCGCGTGCCGCCGTCGGCCGGCTCGAGCGTGTAGCCCCACCGGGCCCGCGAGCCGCCGACGGCCCAGGCGAACTCACGGCCGCGGTCGGCGGCCACCACCTGGCTGCGGGTCTCCCACGTGCGCTGCGGCGTGACGTTGCGGCCGGTGAACCAGTCGCCGACCCGCCCGGTGGCGCCCTCGTCCCACCAGGCGGCGACGCAGACCGGGCTCCACTCGCCGGTGCGGGCCACGTCGCTGACCAGGTCGTAGAGCTCCTCCGGCGGCGCGGCGACGACGACGGAGTCCGAGAACGTCAGGTCGGTCACCGGTGCAGTCTGCCCGTCACCGGGCGGAGGCGCGGGTGACGACGTCGGTGGCCCAGGTCTCCAGCCCGCTGTGGTCGCGGATGACCTCCACGCGGTCGCAGTACTCGGCGTAGGCGGGCAGGTCGCAGCCGCCCAGCGCCCAGGAGTACCGCGGCTCGGGGGTCAGCCAGATCGTCTCGCGCACCCGGCGGGTGAGGTCCCCGAAGACGTCGAGGCGGGGCGTGTTGCCGTTGCCCCGGCCGTCGCCCAGCACGAGCAGCGTCGAGCGCCGGGTGAAGGCGCCCGAGTGGTCGGCGGCCAGCTGCGCGAAGGCGGTGCCGTAGTCGCTGGCGGCGTCGACGTCGATCACGTCGCCGCCGAACACCAGCCCCAGCGCGTGTTCCAGCGGGTGCTCGTCGAACAGGTCGGTGATCTCGACGGCCTCGTCGACGAACGCGAACGTGCGCACCTGGGCGAACATGTCCTGCAGCGCGTGGACGACGTGCAGCGTGAACCGCGCCGTCGTCCGCACCGACAGGCTCACGTCGGCGACGACGACCAGCTTGGGCTTGTCCTCGGCCAGCCGGGTGGTCACCGGCCGGAAGGGGACCCCGTCGTAGCGCAGGTTGCGCCGCATCGTCCGGGACACGTCGATCCGCCCGCGCGGCGACTGACGCTTCTTGTGCGTCAGGCCGCCGTGCAGCGAGGTGGCCAGCCGGCGCAGCGACTCCTCGATCCGCGCCCGCTCGGCCTCGGTGATCTTCTCCACCGGCGCCCGGGCCAGCTCCCGCTCCTCGATGGCCAGGTCGGTCATCTCCGCGAGCTTCTGCAGGTGGGCGGCGAGCAGCTCGGGGAGGTCCTCGATGACGCCGGCGAGCTGGCGGCGCAGCACCTCGGCCACCTCCGGGTCGAGGTCGCCGACCGGGTCGGCCAGCCAGTCGCGCAGCGCCTGCTGCTGGGCCACCGTGAGCTCGACGTCGAGCTGGGTGCCGCCGCCGCGCACCAGGTCCCCGGGCAGGCCGGGGTCGTGCAGCCGGGACACCTCCAGCTGCACCTGCTGGGCGTCCTCGGCCGGGCCGCTCGCGCTCTCCGACGACAGCACGATCTGCTGGGTCAGCGAGGCGAGGTCGATCTTGTTGGCCTCCTGGTGCAGGTTGTACTGCGCGGCG
Source organism: Geodermatophilus maliterrae (assembly GCF_041018925.1). NCBI lineage: Bacteria > Bacillati > Actinomycetota > Actinomycetes > Geodermatophilales > Geodermatophilaceae > Geodermatophilus > Geodermatophilus maliterrae. The sequence continues at coordinate 1,765 of NZ_JBFNXQ010000073.1, read as the reverse complement.
AGGTCCTCGGGCCGGAAGAACTCCTTGATGTCCACCGGCTTGCCGTGGCTGTGCCCTTCCTGCACCTCGGCGTCGGGGTCCGGCGACCAGGTCATCCGGGTCAGCTCGCCGCTGTCGGCGAGGTCGTCGTGCGCGTGCCCGTGGCCCTCGTCGTCCTCCACCACCGGCCGCAGCCGGAAGAACCGGGCGAAGGTGTCGGCGAAGACCTCGGCGTCCCGGCGGTCCTTGAGCAGCGCCGCGCCGAGCGCGGCCTCCAGCGCCGCCCGGTCGCTCACCCCGACGGCGGCCGCGGCTTCGGAGGCGTCGATCGCCTCCGCCGTCGAGATCCGCATCCCGCGCAGCCGCAGCAGCCGGACGAACCGGTGCAGGGCGCCTTCCACGCCGGTCCTCCCGCGTCAGACCGGCCGGCGCCGCGCGCCGCCGCGGTTGCCGGCGAACGACCGGGCGCCCTGGCCGGCGCGGACCTGCTTCGGGGCGGCGGCAGCCGGGGCGTCGGGCTCCGACGGGGCCGTCTGGCCGTAGTAGTTCTTGTCGTGCCGGCCGGGCCGGTCCTTGGCGGCGCGCACCCGGCGGCCGTCGTCGTCCTCGTGGTCGTGGTCGTGGGTGTGCCCACCGTGGGTGTGCGAGCCGTGCGAGTGGGGATGGCCGTGCTCGTGCCCGTGCTGCCGCGAGTCGGGCACGGTCGCGTTGGGGTCGACCAGCCGCGGCAGCGCCTCGCGGGAGCGCTCGACGTCGCGCTCGTACTTGGCGACGACGGAGACGGTGTCGGCCAGCACGCCGGCGTCGAGCTCGCTGACGCCGAGCACCGCCAGCGTGCGGGCCCAGTCGATGGTCTCGGAGATGCTCGGCGCCTTGCGCAGGTCCAGCCCGCGCAGCCCGCGCACGATGCCGACCAGCCGCTGCGCCGCGGCGTCGTCCAGGCCGGTCTCCTTCGAGCGGAGGATCTCCAGCTCCCGCTCGGCGTCGGGGTACTCGAGGAACAGGTGCAGGCAGCGCCGCTTCAGCGCGGCGGACAGGTCGCGGGTGTTGTTCGACGTCAGGACGACGTAGGGCGGCTGCTTCGCCACGAAGGTGCCGAGCTCGGGCACCGACACCTGGTACTCGGCGAGCATCTCCAGCAGCACCGCCTCCAGCGCCTCGTCGGCGCGGTCGACCTCGTCGATCAGGAGCACGACCGGCTCCTCGCTGCGGATGGCCTCCAGCAGCGGGCGCGGGGCGAGGAAGCGCTCGTTGAAGAACGCGCTGTCGGCACCGGCGATCCGGTCGACGGCGTCCTCCAGCGTGTCGGTGTCCTCCAGCAGCTCGGCCGCCTTGTCCCGCAGGATCTGCGTGTAGAGGAGCTGCTTGCCGTAGTCCCACTCGTAGAGGGCCTTGGTCTCGTCCTGGCCCTCGTAGCACTGCAGCCGCAGCAGGCGGCGGCCCGTGGCGGCGGCCAGCGTCTTGGCCAGCTCGGTCTTGCCGACCCCGGCCGGCCCCTCCAGCAGCAGCGGCTTGGCCAGGCGGGTCATGACGAACGTCGTCGTCGCCAGCCGCCGGTCGGTGATGTAGCCCTGGTCGGCGAAGGCCCGGGCGACGTCGTCGGGGCTGTCGAACACGGGCGGTACGGCGTCGGCGGGGACGGGCTGGACGGTCAACGAGGCTCCTCGGCGTAGGGGAGGGGCGGGGGGGGGCGCGGGGGCCCCCCCCCCGGGGGGGGGGGGCGCGGGGGGGGGGGGGGGGGCCGGGGGGGGGGGGGGGGGGGGGGGGGGGCTGGGGGGGGGGGGGG
>NZ_JBFNXQ010000072.1:0-26517 GCF_041018925.1 Geodermatophilus maliterrae | reverse complement strand
CGGTCACCGGGCGCCCCACCGCGGCGGTCAGCTCGCGGCACACCAGTGCGGCCGCGGCGCCGGCGTCCAGGTCGGGCAGGCACAGGACGACGCGGCCGTCGCGCTGACCGGCCAGGCCCGCGCGGGTGGCGGCCAGGTGTGCGGCGGCGGCCAGCGCCCGGCCGCGGGAGCGCTCCTCGACCCGGACGACCACCACCGACAGCGGCCGGTCGAGGTCGGCGCCGAGCCGGCGGGCCCGCTCGCGCAGCCCGTCGGGGTCGCGCAGCGGCGCGGTGAGCAGCTCGTCGAGCAACTCACCGCGCACCCGGCCCTCCGCCTCGCCGGCGGTGCGCCGGATGAGCAGCAGCAGCGCGGTCACCAGGGCCGCGCGCTCGAGGATCCGCTGGTCGGAGTCGGAGAGCTCCTCGGCGCGCTGCAGCACCAGGCCGCCGAGCAGGTCGCTGTCCACGGTGACCGCGGCGGTCCACCAGTCGCCGTCGCGCACGGTGCGGCCGGTCGAGCGGGCCATCGCCAGCGCCCCGGCCGGGTCGGGCGGCAGCGCCGTCGCGCCGTCCCCCCCGCCGGTCGGGCGCCCTTCCTCGTCGAGCACGGTGATCCGGCCGCCCAGCGCATCGGTCACCGCCGCGGCGACGTCGTCGACGCCCCCGCCGCGCAGGACGACGTCGATGAACCGGTCGTGCGCGCCCGCGGCCCGCTCCACCGACTCGGTGTGCGCGCGCAGCTCCCGCGTGGCCGCCGAGAGCTCCTCCAGCGCGGTGCGCGTCTCCTCCAGCAGCCGGGCGTTGTCGATGGCGATCGCCGCGTGCGCGGCCAGCGAGCCGAGCAGCGCCACCTCGGAGCGGTCGAAGGTCCGCACGGTGCGGTCGGCGGCGTAGAGGACGCCGATGACCTGCGGCCCGCGGATCAGCGGGACGCCGAGGATGGCGACCAGACCCTCCTCGCGGACCCCGCCGTTGATGTCGTCGGTGTGCCGGAACCGGGGGTCGGTGAAGTAGCTCGCCGTCGCGTAGGGCGCCGCGGTCTGCGCGACCAGGCCGCCGAGGCCCGCGCCCATGGGCAGCCGCAGCGCCTGGAACCGGGCCGAGACCGAGCCGTCGGTGACCCGCATGTAGGTGTCGCCGTGGGCGTCGTCGTTGAGCGTCAGGTAGGAGACGTCGCTGCCCAGCAGCTGCCGGGCCCGGCGGACGATCGCGGTGAGCACCGAGTCGACGCCACGCAGCGTGGCGAGGTCGCTGGCGGTGTCGAACAGCGCCGACAGCTCGGACTCGCGGCGCCGGCGGGCCTCGAACGCTGCGCGCACCTGCAGGGCCAGGAGCCGGACGTCCTCCAGCTCGGCCAGCGTGCCGCCGTCGGCCCCCGCGGCCCGGGCGCGCACCAGCGGCCCCTCGTACTCGATGGCCGCGGCGTCGTCGAGGACCAGCCGGAGGTACTCCGCAACCGCGGAGGTCACCCGCGGCGCGCGGCCGTTGCCGTCGGCGGGCAGGGCTGCAGGGCGGGCCACGACCGGCATCCTGCCCGGTGCCGGCCCCCTGTAGGGCCCCGCCGCCAGCTTCGGTCGGCCCTCCTGCAGGGGCCCGCCGCGAGCCTCGGTCGGCCCTCCGGCAGGGGCCCGCCGCGAGCCTGCGAGTGGTGGAGGGCAGGGAGGTCCTCCGAGGGGTGCACGAGGGTCCTCCGAGGGGGGCAGGGGGTCCTCCATCAGTGCGCGGTCCACCCGCCGTCCATCACCAGCGAGGTCCCCGTGACCGAGGTGGCCGCCGGCGAGCACAGCCAAGCGACGGCGTCGGCGACCTCGGCCGGCTCGATCAGGCGCTTGAGCGCCGCCGGCGCGAGCATCACCTGCTCGACGACCTCCTCCTCGGAGATCCCGTGGGTGCGTGCCTGGTCGGCGATCTGACCCTCGACCAGCGGGGTGCGCACGTAGGCCGGGTTGACGCAGTTGGAGGTGACCCCGTGCGGGGCGCCCTCGAGCGCGACCACCTTGGACAGGCCCTCGAGCCCGTGCTTGGCGGTGACGTAGGCGACCTTGTAGGCCGACGCCCGCAGCCCGTGCACCGAGCTGATGTTGACCACCCGGCCCCAGCCGCGGCCGTACATGTGAGGGAGCGCGCGGCGGACCAGGCGGAACGGCGCCTCGACCATCAGCCGCTGGATCGTCGAGAACACCTCGACGGGGAACTCGTGCACCGGCGACACGTGCTGGAAGCCGGCGTTGTTGACCAGCACGTCGACGTCGACGTCGAGCCGGTCGACGGCGGCGAGGTCGGAGAGGTCGGCGGTGACGGGCGTGCCCCCGACGGTCCTGGCCACCTCCTCGGCCGCGGCGGCGTCCCGGTCGACGACCACCACCTCGGCGCCGGCCTCGGCCAGCCGGGCGGCGACCGCCCGCCCGATGCCGGACCCGCCACCGGTCACCAACGCCCGCCGCCCCTGGAGGTCCTTCGCGCTCATGGCGGGGACGGTAGGCGTCATCGGCGACCGCCGTCACGGCGCCGAGGCACACACCTGACGCCGCCGGGGTGGCGTGCCACCACATGGCCCGGCCGGGACGCGTGCGCTCGACCGGCGGGCAGGCCACGTCCGAGGACATGGGCTACGCACACATGAGCCGGGTCGCAGGACTGGGCTGGAACACATGGGCGCGGCTCCGGACCGTCCCCAACGTCGGACGGCGACCGGACTCCCTCCGTCCCCAGGAGACCCGCATGACCGCACCCTCCCAGGTGCCCCAGCGAGGGCGCTTCGGCCGCGTCGTCGGCGCGAGCATCATCGGCACCACCGTCGAGTGGTACGACTTCTTCCTCCACGGCTCGGCCGCCGCGCTCGTCTTCGGCCCGTTGTTCTTCCCCGAGCAGGACGACTTCGTGGGCGTGCTCGCCGCCTTCGCCACCTACGCGATCGGCTTCGCCGCCCGATCGGAGGTCTGGTCTTCGGCCACTTCGGCGACCGGATCGGTCGCAAGAAGCTGCTGGTGATCTCGCTGCTCATGATGGGGGGCGCCACGTTCGCCATCGGCCTGCTGCCCACGTACGACACCGTCGGCGTCCTGGCGCCGGTGCTGCTCATCGTCCTGCGGCTGGTGCAGGGCTTCGCTCTCGGTGGGGAGTGGGGTGGTGCGGTGCTCATCGTCCCCGAGCACGGGAAGCCCGAGCACCGCGGCTTCTGGGCCTCCTGGCCGCAGGCCGGCGCCCCCGCGGGTCAACTGCTCTCCACCGGCGTCCTCGCCGTGCTGGCCGCCTTCCAGCCCGACGAGGCGTTCGCCAGCTGGGGCTGGCGGATCCCGTTCCTGCTCTCGGCCGTGCTCATCCTGGTCGGCCTCAGGGTGCGGCTGGCGGTCAGCGAGTCGCCCGTCTTCCTCGAGGCCCAGCGTGCTGCTGCGGCCCGGGCTGCCGAGACGGGGGAGGTCGAGAAGGCGCCCATCATCACCGTGCTCACCCGCTACAAGCGCGAGGTCCTGGTGGCCATGGGCGCCCGCATCGCGGAGAACGTCTCGTACTACGTCATCACCGCGTTCAGCCTGACCTACCTCACGCGGGTGCTCGGCCTGGAGAACTCGTTCGCACTCAACGCCGTGCTGATCGCCGCCGCCGTCCACCTGGTGACGATCCCGCTGTGGGGCGCGCTGTCCGACCGCATCGGCCGCCGGCCGGTCTACCTGTTCGGCGCCCTGGGTGTCGGCGTGTGGGGGTTCGCCTTCTTCGCCCTGCTGGACAGCGGGAGCTTCGTGCTCGTGGTCGTGGCGATCACCGTGGGGCTGCTCTTCCACGGCGCCATGTACGGCCCGCAGGCGGCGTTCCTCTCCGAGCTGTTCGGGACCAAGGCGCGTTACTCCGGCGTGTCGGTCGGTTACCAGCTGGCCTCGGTGGTCGCCGGTGCCCCGGCGCCGCTGATCGCGGTCGCCCTGCTCGGCAGCTTCACCGACCCCCACCCGATGCGCGTGTCGCTGTACCTCGCGGTCCGTGCGGTCATCACGTTGGTCGCGGTCTCCTCCTACGGCGAGACCCGTACCCGTGACCTCGCCGAGGACAAAGGCGATCGTGACGAAGGGGAGCCGGTCGGCCGCCGTCTGAGGAAGGACCCCTCCTGCTGCGAGGACCCGGAGGCCACCAGCCCGGACACGCGCAGCAGGACCGGCGGGCTCACCACGGGCCCCCCATGACGCAGGTCATGGGGGGCCCGTGCACGTGCGGCCCCAGGTCGTGAGAGACGGCACCTGTGCCGGGCCGGGACCGGCGGGAGCGTGGGACGTGCCCGGACGACAGCGGCCGACCCCCGGCCGGCGGGCACCCCGAGGAGGTCCCGCAGTGCACACGACCGCCGCACCCCCCGCGCCGTCTCCGGTGCCCGTCCGGCCGCAGGCGCCCGCCGTCGAGGTCACCGACCTGCGCCGCCGGTACGGCTCGTTCGAGGCCGTCCGCGGCATCTCCTTCGAGGTCCGGCCCGGCGAGGTGTTCGCGCTGCTGGGCGTCAACGGCGCCGGCAAGACCTCCGCCCTCGAGGTGGTCGAGGGCCTGGCCCCCGCGTCCGGCGGCACGGTGCGCGTCCTCGGCCACGACCCGCGCACCGAGCGCGCCGCCGTCCGCCGTCACCTCGGTGTGCTGCTGCAGTCCAGCGGCCTGCCCGGGGACCTCACCGTCGCCGAGACCGTGCGGACCTGGGCGCGCACCCTCACCGCGCCCCGCCCGGTCGAGGAGGCCCTGACGCAGGTGGACCTGACCGGCCGCGCCGGCGTCCGGGTGCGCAGTCTCTCCGGCGGTGAGCGCCGCCGGCTGGACCTGGCGCTGGCGCTGGTCGGCCGCCCGCGGGTGCTCGTCCTCGACGAGCCCACCACCGGCCTGGACCCGGAGAGCCGGCGCACCGTCTGGGAGCTGGTCGGCGGCCTGGTGGACGACGGCGCCGCGGTCGTGCTCACCACGCACCACCTCGAGGAGGCCGAGCAGCTGGCCGGCCGGATCGCGATCATGCGGGCCGGGGAGGTGGTGGTCGCCGGGACCCGCGAGGAGATCGCCGAGACCCAGCCGGCCACCGTCCGCTTCGTCCTCGACCCCGGTGCCCCGCAGCCGCCGGTGCCGGCGGGCGTCGAGGTGGTCAGCCCCGGCCCGCGGGTCGAGTGGCACACCCGCGCCCTGCAGCCGGTGCTGGCCGAGCTGCTGGCCTGGGCCGCCCGCTCCGGGGTGCTGCTGCGGGGCCTGCAGGCCCGCGCCGCCTCACTCGAGCAGGCCTTCCTCGCCGTCGCCGACGGCGCCGACCCCCTCCTGACCCCACTCCCCGAGAGGAGCCCCCGATGACCACCGCCACCGCTGCCGTCGTCCCGGCACCCGCTGCCGGACCCTCCCGCCTCCGCCGCGTCGGCGCGCTCGCCACCGCCGAGACCCTCCTGCTGCTGCGCAACCGGACCGCCGTGGTGAACTCGGTCCTCTCGCCGCTGCTGCTCGTGGCGTTCGTCCCGGTCCTCAGCCCCGGCGACGCGCCGCTGGGCCAGACCCTGCTGGTCTCCGCGGCTGCCTTCACGCTGGTGTTCCTCACCTACTACAACCTGGTCACCACCTACGTCGCCCGGCGCGAGGCCCTGGTCCTGCAGCGGATGCGCACCGGCGAGCTCGGTGACGGCGAGGTGCTGGCCGCCACCGCCGTCCCCACGCTGCTGATCACGGCCGTCCAGCTCGTCCTGGTGGCGGTCGGGGTCGTCGTCCTCGGGGAGTGGCGCGCTCCGGTCGACCCGGTCCTGCCGGTGCTGGCGGTGCTGCTCGGCGCGGTGCTCATGGTCGTGCTGGCCACCCTGAGCAGCGTCTACACCCGGACGCCGGAGTCCGCGCAGGTGACCACGCTGCCGGTCGTCCTCGGGGCGACGGCGCTGTCGGGCCTGTTCTTCCCGCTCACCCTGCTGCCCGAGGCGCTGGCCGCCGTCGCCCGGCTGCTGCCCCTCACCCCGGTCGTGGAGCTGGTGCAGCTGGGCCTGACCGGCCGGACGTGGGACGGCGAGACCGTGGCCGGCGCCGAGCTGTGGTGGGCCGCGCTCGCCCCGCTCGCCGTCGCGGCGGCCTGGGTCGTCCTCGCCGGGGTGGCCAGCCGGCGGTGGTTCCGCTGGGCCCCGAAGCGCTGAGACTGGAGGCGCCGGCACGGTCTGCGGACGACGGTCGGTACGGCAGCATGGGCGCCGTGCCGACCGTCGCGCGCTGGTGGAGCAGCCGCACCGACCCGCAGCGCATCGACCTCTACACCCGCTCCTCGTACTACACGACGCTGGTGTTCCTGCCGGCGCTCCTGCTGTTCGCGGTGGTGCCCGACTGGGCCCCGACCTCGCCGTGGGCGGCGCTGCCGCTGGCCGCCGGCGCACTGGTCACGACGGCGGCCTGCCTCCTCCTCACCCGGCGGGGCTTCCAGGGCCGCGACCACGACCGCGGCACCCGTCCCGACCGGCCGTCGCTGGCCGTCGCGGTCGTCGCCGGGCTGGTCACCGTCGTCGCCGCCCTGATGGTGACGGCGGAGGGCCCGGCGCCGTCGGCACCCTGGGTGGTCGCCCTGCTGGGTGCGGCGATCCTCCTGGCGCTGTCGGTGACGGTGCCCACCCGGCCGCTGATGGCAGGGGCGGCCGCCGCCGGTGTCCTCGCCGGCGCCGTCGCGCTGGTCGACGGCAGCCCCCCGGTCGCAGCCGTGGTGGTGGCGGTCTCCATCGGGGTCGCCCTCGCCGCCTTCGTGGCGGCGTTCCGCTTCAGCGTCTGGATCCTCGACGTCGTCCTGGAGATGGAGCGCACCCGCGGCGTGCAGGCCCAGCTCGCCGTCGCCGAGGAGCGGCTGCGCTTCGCCCGCGACCTGCACGACGTCATGGGGCGCAACCTGTCGGTGATCGCGGTGAAGAGCCAGCTGGCCGCCGAGCTGGTGCGCCGGGGGAGGGACGGCGCGGTCGAGGAACTGGTCGACATCAGCCGGGTCGCCGAGGAGTCGCTGCGGGAGGTGCGCGACGTCGTCCGCGGCTACCGGGGCAGCGACCTGCCCGGTGAGCTGGCCGGCGCGCGCTCGGTGCTGCGCGCCGCCGGCGTGGAGGTCACCGTGCGGGGCGAGGACGCGGCCGTGACCCTGCCCGGGCCGGTGCAGACGGCGCTGGGCTGGGTGGTGCGGGAGTCGGTGACCAACGTGCTGCGGCACAGCCGGGCGACCTCGTGCGCCGTGGAGCTGTCCGCGACCGCCGGCACGGCGGAGCTGCGGGTGGTCAACGACGGCGTCGCCCCGGCGGCGGAGGACTGGGGAAACGGCCTCACCGGCCTGGCCGAGCGCCTGGCCGCCACCGGCGGGCAGCTGGCGGCGGGCCCGGACGGTGACCGCTTCGTCCTGACCGCCACCGTCCCGGTCGGGGTGCGCGTGTGATCCGGGTGCTGCTCGCCGACGACGAGAACCTCATCCGGTCCGCGCTGGCCGCGCTGCTCGCGCTGGAGGACGACCTCGAGGTGGTGGCCCAGGCCGCCTCGGGCGGCGAGGCGCTGGCGATGGCGCGGGCGCACGCCCCCGACGTCGCCGTCCTGGACCTGCAGATGCCCGACCGGGACGGCATCTCCGTCGCCGGTGAGCTGGCCACCGTGCTGCCCGGCTGCGCGGTCGTCATCGTCACCGGGCACGGCCGGGCCGGGCACCTCAAGCGCGCGCTGACGGCCGGTGTGCGCGGGTTCCTGCCCAAGACGGTCAGCGCGCCGGTGCTGACCGACGTCGTCCGCACCGTCGCCCGCGGCGGGCGCTACGTCGACCCCGAGCTGGCCGCCGAGGCGATCAGCGCCGGCGACAGCCCGCTCACGCCGCGGGAGGCCGACGTCCTGGAGCTGGCGGCCGGCGGCGCGCCGGTGGAGGAGATCGCCGCCCGCGCCCACCTGTCGCCGGGCACGGTGCGCAACCACCTGTCCTCGGCCGCCGGCAAGCTCGGCGCGGCCAACCGGCACGCCGCCGTCGAGGTCGCCCGCCGCCACGGGTGGATCTGAAAGGACCCTCCTGCCCCCACCCCTCGCACGCTCGGGGCGGGACCCTGCAGGAGGGCCGCCGTCCTCCCGCCGGAGGATGCGGTCCGTCAGCCGGCCTCGTTGCCCCCGCGGATGGGGAGGTCGTCGCGCTGGGCCTCGTCGTCGGTGGTCAGCGTGACCGTGTCCTTCTCGCCGCCGTCGCCGCGGTCGTGGCCCGGCGTGCCGTCGACGAGATCGCCGTTCGGGTCGGAGGTGGCGGGGGAGTCGTTGTAGCCGCTGCTCTCGGGCTCGGTCATGCCAGGTCCTCTCAGGTGCTGTCGGGGGTCGCGCGCTCGGCGATCGCGGCGTCGGTGTCGGCCTTGGCCGGAAGGTCGTCACCCGAGGCGGCATCCCACTCGATCGCCTCGTCGGCGGTGAGGGGGACCTCGTCGAAACCCGTGCCGGTGCTGCTGTTGTCGCCGCTGCCCGACGCGGTGGGGACGTCCTGCTGGATCCGGTCGCTGCCCTGGGGGTCGCTCACGGGAGCCTCCTGTCCGACGGCGCTGTCCCCGGGGCCATGCCCTCCGTCGGGCCCCCGAAACGGCCGACGGCCGCCGTCCCGGAGTGGGACGGCGGCCGCCGTGCAGAGCTGTCGGCCCTCGATCAGAAGGCGGCCTCGGGGACCTCCATGAGGGCGTTGTCGGTGGCCTCGACGATCGCCCGCTCACCGGCCAGGCGGGGCAGCACCTGGGTGGTGAAGAAGCGGGTGGCGGCGAGCTTGCCCTCGTAGAAGGCGCGGTCCCGCTCGCCGACCTCGCCGGCCAGGGCGCCGAGCGCGACCTCGGACTGCCGGACCAGCAGCCACGCGGTCACCAGGTCACCGACGGCCAGCAGCAGCCGGGAGGTGTTCTGCCCGACCTTGTAGAGGCTGGTCGTGTCCTCCTGCGCGGCGGTCAGGTGCCCGAACATCGCGGTGAGCATCGCCTGGACCTCGCCGAGGGCGGTGGCCAGGTGCGCCCGCTCCTCCTTGAGCCGGCCGTTGCCGGCCTCGGCGTCGATCGTCGCCTGGATGTGCGTGGCCAGCCAGGTCAGCGCGACGCCGCCGTCCCTGACGACCTTGCGGAAGAAGAAGTCCTGGCCCTGGATCGCCGTCGTCCCCTCGTAGAGGGTGTCGATCGTGGAGTCCCGGATGTACTGCTCGATCGGGTAGTCCTGCAGGTAGCCCGAGCCGCCGAGGGTCTGCAGCGACTCGGCGGCGAGCAGCTGGGTGGCCCGCTCCGAGCCGAAGCCCTTGACCACCGGCAGCAGCAGGTCGTTGACCCGCGCGGCCAGGCGGGCCTCCTCGCTGTCGGCGGTGCCGGCGGCCTCGGCCTCGGTCACCCGGTCGCGGAACGTCGCGGCGTAGAGGTAGAGCGCCCGCATGCCCTCGGCGTAGGCCTTCTGCAGCATCAGCGAGCGGCGGACGTCGGGGTGGTGGGTGATGGTCACCCGCGGCGCGTCCTTCGACGTCGCGGTGAGGTCGGCGCCCTGCACCCGCTCCTTGGCGTAGGCGAGCGCCTGCAGGTAGCCGGCCGACAGCGTCGCGATCGCCTTGGTGCCGACGAACATCCGCGCGTGCTCGATCACCTTGAACATCTGCGCGATGCCGTCGTGCACCTCGCCGACCAGCCAGCCCTTCGCGGGCACCGGCCCGTCGCCGAAGGTGAGCTCGCAGGTCGTGGAGACCTTGAGGCCCATCTTCGCCTCGACGTTGGTGACGTGGACGCCGTTGCGCTCGCCGAGGGCACCGGTCTCGAGGTCGACGTGGAACTTCGGGACGACGAACAGCGACAGCCCCTTCGTGCCGGCCCGCGCACCCTCCGGGCGGGCCAGCACGAGGTGGACGATGTTGTCGCTCAGGTCGTGCTCGGCCGAGGTGATGAAGCGCTTGACCCCGGTGACGTGCCAGGAGCCGTCCTCCTGCCGCACGGCCCTGGTGCGGCCGGCGCCGACGTCGGACCCGGCGTCGGGCTCGGTGAGCACCATGGTCGCGCCCCACTTGCGCTCCAGCATGAGCGCGGCCAGGCGCTTCTGGTCGGGGGTGCCCAGCTCGTCGAGGATCGCGGCGAACGCGGCCCACGAGCCGTACATGAAGACCGCGGGGTTGGCCCCGAGGACCATCTCGAAGGCCGCCCAGGTCAGCGCGTGCGGAGCACCGAAGCCGCCGAGGCGCTCGGGCAGGTCGAGGCGGAACCACTCGCCGTCCTCGATGGCCCGCACCGACTCCTTGAAGCTCTCGGGGAGCGTCACCGAGTGCGTGGCCGGGTCGAACACCGGCGGGTTGCGGTCGGCGTCGGTGAAGGACGCGGCGATCGCCCCCTCGGCCAGCCGCCGGACCTCGGCGAGCACGCCGCGGGCCGTCTCGGCGTCCATCTGCTCGAACGGGCCGGTGCCGAACCGGTCCTTGGTGTCGAGGAACTCGAACAGGTTGAACTCGAGGTCCCGCAGGTTCGCGGTGTAGTGGCTCATGCGGTCTGGCTCCCGTGCTCCGTGCCGGTGGGCGGCGAGGTCGTACTCGCCGGTAACAAACCGTATTACCGGCGAGTAACCAGGAGCAATCACCGGCACCCCGCTCGGGGGGTGTGCAGCGGTCCCTCCCCCGGAAGGGGCGGTGGGTCTCGACCGCCGTCCCTTCCGTGCCGATGACCTGCCCGTGACCCGACGCGCCACCGCCCTCGCCACCGCTGCTGCCCTCTCGACCGTGCTGGCGGCCTGCGGCACCACCGACCCCGGCACCGCCGGGACCTCCGCCGCGCCCTCCGGCCCGGCTGTGCAGGACGGTGCCGCCCTCGTCATCGGCTCGGTCAGCGACGACCCCGAGGAGGAGGCGGAGGTCTTCCAGCCCTTCATCGACCACGTCGCCGGGCAGCTGGCCGACGCCGGCATCGGCCGCGGCGAGGTCGTGGTGGCCGAGTCGGCCGAGGAGATGGCCGACCTGCTGCGCTCCGGCGAGGTGGACCTCTACGTCGACAACATGTACGGCGTGACCGGCGTCGTCCTCGGCGGCGCCGGCACCCCCGTGCTGCGGCGGTGCAAGGACGGCGTGCCGACCTACCACAGCATCGTCGTCGCGCGACGGGACAGCGGGATCACCGCTCCCGAGCAGCTGCTCGGGCACACGATCGCCTTCGAGGAGGAGACCTCCACCGACGGCTACTTCCTGCCCTCGAGCACCCTGCGCGGGCTGGGCCTGCCGCTCACCCCGGTGGCCGAGCCGGCGTCCCCCGTCGCGCCCGGCCAGGTCGGGTACGTCTACTCCGGTGACGACGAGAACACCGTCTTCCTCGTCCTCGACGGCCGGGTGGCGGCCGGCGCCCTGAGCGAGGAGGACCTCGCCGAGAACGCCGGCTCGCGCGCCGACGAACTGGTCACGGTGGCCCGGTCCATCGAGGTCCCTCGGCACGGCGTCGTCGCCCGGGCCGGGATGGACCCCGAGCTGCTGCAGGCGGTGACCGGTGTGCTCGCCGCCCTGGACGAGACCGCCGAGGGGCGTGAGGTGCTCGAGGAGTTCGACAGCACCGCCCAGTTCGACGCGCTCACCCCGGAGGCACTCGCGCCGGTCCTGCAGTTGCGCGAGGCGCTGGACGATGCGCGCCCCTGACCCCGGAGCGGCCCGGTGGTCCCGGGCCGCCCTCGGGCGACTGGGTCTGCGCACCCGCTTCGCCCTCACCGTCGCCGCCGTCGTCGTCCCGTTCGGGGTCGCGACGACCCAGCTGGCGATCGAGCAGCAGGTCGCGGCGCTGCGGGCCCACGCCGAGGAGAACGCCCTCGGGGTGCTGAGCCTGCTGGACTCCGGCGTCACCAACCTGGTGGTGGCGGGGGACGTCTCCGGCCTGCACGACGTGCTCGGGGACGTGCGCCGGCACGAGGGTGTCGCCGACGCCTACGTCCTCGACGGCGACGGCGTCCTGCTCGCCGACGGCACCCGGGACGAGGAGCGGCGGTTCTCCGCCGTGCCGCTGCACGACGAGGTCGCCGCGGCCCTGGAGGACTCCGGCGGACACCCCGTGGTCCTGGAGAACTCCGACCACCTCGACACCGCCCTGCCCCTGATGCTGGGCGACGACCGCATCGGCACCGTCGTGGTCGACTACAGCCTCGCCGAGGTGCAGGCCGAGGCGGCGGCCGCCCGCCGCACCGGCGTCCTCGTGGGCCTGCTGTTCACGGTGCTGGCCGTGCTCGCCGTCAGCCTGATGGCCGGCCGCATCACCCGGGCCCTGGTCCGGCTCACCGAGGCGGCCCGGGTGGCCGCCGAGGACCACCTGCCGCGGGTGCTGGCCGCGGTCCGTCAGGGCCACGTGGTGACCGCCGACCTGCTGCCCGAGCCGGTCGAGGTGGGGGACGGCCGGGAGGCGCGCGGGCTCGCCGACGCCCTCAACACCTACCGCCTGGTCGTCACCGGGATGGCCGGCGACCTGGCCCGCCTCCTGCGCGAGACCGACGCCCGCTTCGCCAGCGCCTTCGACGGCTCACCGGTCGGCATGGCGATCCTCGACCCCGCCGACCACCGCCCGGTCGCGGTCAACGACGCGCTGTGCCGGTTGCTCGGCCGGACGCGGGAGGACCTGTCGGCCGCGCCGCTGACCGACCTGGTGCACGCCGAGGACCGGCCCGCCCACGACGCCCGGATGGCCGGGCTGCTGGAGGGCGGCAGCCCGGGGGTGCCGGTGGAGATCCGGTACGTCCGGGGCGACGGCGAGGTGCTGTGGACGATGGCCAGCATCGCCCTGCACCGCGACGAGGACGGCACCGTCCAGGCGGTGTTCGTGCAGCTGGTCGACGCCTCGGCCCGCAAGCGCGCGGAGGGCGACCTCCTGCGACTGGCCTACCACGACCCCCTCACCGGGCTGCCCAACCGCACCTACCTGCTGGAGACCCTCGACCGCGCGCTCGGGCGCGCCCGTCGCACCGGCACCCCCATGGCCGCCCTGCTGTTGGACGTCGACCACTTCAAGGTGGTCAACGACAGCCTCGGGCACGACGCCGGCGACGTCCTGCTGCGCGAGGTCGCCACCCGGCTGCGCACCGCGGTCCGCGAGGGCGACACCGTCTCCCGCTTCGGTGGTGACGAGTTCGTGGTGGTCGCCGAGCCGGAGTGCGACGACGAGGGCGCCCTGGCGCTGGCCCGGCGCATCGAGGAGGCGCTCGCCGCGCCGGTCGTCATCGACGGCCGTGCGGTGCACGTCTCGGCGAGCATCGGCGTCGCCGTGTCCCGCGGTGAGCGGGACTCCCGCGGCCTGCTGCGCGACGCCGACACGGCGGCGTACTGGGCCAAGGCCCGGGGCCGGGCTCGCTCCGAGCTCTTCGACGAGGAGCTCCGCCGCCGCGCCGACGCCCGGCTGGAGACCGAGCAGGACCTCCGCCAGGCCCTGGACCGCGACGAGCTGTCGCCCTACTACCAGCCGGTCGTCTCGACGGCGACCGGCGAGGTGCTCGGCTTCGAGGCGCTGGTGCGCTGGGAGCACCCGACGCGCGGCCTGCTCTCCCCGGCGGCCTTCCTGGAGGTCGCGCTGGAGACCGGGCTCGTGGTGGCGCTGGGCCGGCGCATGCTCGAGCGGGCCTGCCGGGACCTCGCCGCGTGGGACGCCGCCCGTGACCCGGCCGGGCTCGCGGGCGGCGCGTCCCTGCCGTGGGTGTCGGTGAACATCGACGCCCAGCAGCTCCACCTCGACGGTTTCGCCGACGACGTCGCCCGGATCCTGGCCGAGACGGGCACCTCACCGGACCGGATCCGGCTCGAGCTGACCGAGAACGCGTTCCTCGACCTGACCTCGGTCGAGGCGACCCGGCGGTTGCGGGCCCTCGGGGTCCGGCTCGCCGTGGACGACTTCGGCACCGGCTACTCCTCCCTGCAGTACCTGCGCCGGCTGCCGGTCGACGTGCTCAAGATCGACCGTTCGTTCCTCGAGGACCTCTCGGTGGACCCGCAGGCGGCAGCCGTCGTCGAGGCCATCGTCCAGCTGTCCCACACGATGCGGCTGACGGTCGTGGCGGAGGGCGTCGAGACCGCCGAGCAACTGGCCCACCTGGGGGAGATGGGGTGCGACGCCTCGCAGGGGTACCTCATCGCCCGTCCGATGCCCGCCACGGCGGTCCCCGTCTTCCTCGGCCGGGCTCCGGCCCGTCCCGGCCCGGTGCTCGCGCCGATCGCCGGCTGAGCGGGCGGACCGGGTCAGCGGGAGCGGCGTCGCGCCCTGGACACCAGGCCGGCCAGCGCGGCGACCAGCGCCCCGAGCACGGCGGCGATGACCAGGGCCAGGACCAGGGGGGCCTGGACGTCGGTGAACACCAGGCTGATCTGCACCGTCTGCCCGTTGAAGACGACGAACAGCACGAGGATGACGGTGACGAACAGCAGCAGGCCCAGCGCCAGGCCACGGCCGATCGTGCGGCCTGCGGCCCCGGCGCGCGAGGTCGTGCCCCGCGAGGTGGTGCCCGGGGAGCTCGTGCCCGAGGAGGACCTGTCCGGGTACGGCGAGCCCGCGGAGGGCGTCGTACGCGCGGCGGTCGGGTCGGTGCCGGGAGCGGAGTACCGGGGGTCGGGAGGGGATCCGGGAGCGGTCACGCTCACGGACTGTCCGCGAGGGGCGCTGGTCAAACGGGCCGTTCGGCCCGGGAGGCGCTCAGTCGCGGTGCGCGGCGGGCTCGGTCTCGGCCGGCGGCCAGGAGGGGCCGGCGGCACCGCTGGCCGGCCCGTCGTCCGCCGCGCCCTGCGACTCGGGGTCCACCGGCTCGGAGACGCTGCTGCCGAGCGGGCCGACGCTGCGCGGCTCCTCCGGCTCGGGCATCTTCTGCTCGCGGGTGCTCACCCTGCCGAGTCTGCGGCCCGGAGGGCGACCCGGCGACCGGGGACGGTCAGTCCGACAGCGACGGGCCGGGCTCGTGGGCGGGGTGCCCGACGCTGCGCTCCCGCTGCTTCATGCGGGCCTCGTAGACGTGCCGGTCGCCGTCGGACAGCTCGTTCCTCGCCCGCTCGTCGAAGGCGCGGAAGACCGACCAGTAGGAGGCGTCGTAGTCCTCGACGATCTGGAAGGTCCAGCGGTCGGCGATGACGTTGCGGCCGACGAGGTCGCGCTCGAGGTCGTCGGCCAGCTGGGTGTGCCCCGCCTCGCGGAAGAGCTCGACGGCGTCCTGCAGGAGCAGGTCGGCCTTGCCCGAGTGCTGGTGGAACCCGTAGAGCTGGCCTCGGGCCTGCTCGATCGTCTCGAGGGCCTCGGAGAGCCTGCCCAGCCCCTCGACGGTCGTGTCGTCGAGGTCGGGGCGGCTGCGGTCGACGGTCACCGGCCCATCCTGCGGGCTGGTGCGCTGCCCTGCCCGCCGAGTGGTGCGGCGGCGGATCAGGCGGAGGGGACGGCGAGGGCGGAGTCGGCGACGGCCAGGTCGACCAGCCGCTCGGCCAGCTCACGGCCGTGCGCGGCCGGGCCGTCGGGCCCCAGCAGGCCGCCGGAGAGGTACATGCCGTCGACGATCAGGTGCACCTGGGCGGCGAGGTCCTCGCCGGCGCCGGGGGCGACCTGCTCGGCCAGCCGCTCGAGGCGGGCGTGCAGCTCGAACTTGTAGTCCGCCGCGGCGCTGCGCGCCGGGTGCTGGGGGTCGTCGTACTCGCTGCTGACGTTGGTGAACGGGCAGCCGCGGAAGCCGGTGCGGGTCACGTCGCGCTCCACGGCGTCGACGACCGACAGCAGTGCGGCGCGCGGATCGCCCTGGAGGCGGACCAGCTCGGCGTCGATGCCGGCCAGGACGGTGGCCGCCTTGCGGGCCAGGTAGGCGCCGACCAGGTCGTCCTTGCTCTTGAACAGCCGGTAGACCGTCATCTTGCCCAGGCCCGTCTCGCGGACCAGCTCGTCCATGCCCACGCTGCGCGAGCTGCGGCCGGCGAACAGCCGCTCGGCGGTGTCGAGGACGATGGCCTCCCGCTCCGCGCGGCTGCGGCGGACCGGAGCCGAGGGGTCGGCGTCGACGAGGGGGAGGGCGGCAGCGGTCACCCGGTGATCGTGCCGCGTCGCGTGACGGAGCAGTTCGCGGCACGCCGGGCGACGAGGGGCGAACGCGCAGGTCGGGACGCCGGAGAGCGGTGCGACCGGTGTGACGACGGCGCGCCGGCGGGGACCGGCGCGGCCGCCGCCTCAGGCGCGGCGGGTGCGGCGGGGGTTGGCGAGCAGGCGCGCGACGGGCCCGGCGGGCGGCTGCGCGTGGGGTGCCTCGGACTGCTCGCCATGGGTGTCGTGCGTCGGCCGGTCCTCGCGGTGGGTGTCCTCCATGGAGCCCAGCCTGCCCGGCCGGTCGCGTTCCGGGACAGGCCCGTGAGCTGGGACGACCCGTCCGGGGACGAGATCTGCCTCACCTCCCGCGCGACCCGGCTCCCGGCCCGCCGGCGCGGGGTGGGGCGGACGGGTCCGTCCGGGGTCAGCTGCTGGGGCTGTCCGCGGGGCCGTCGCCGAGGGGCTGGCCCTCCGCGGGCTCCTCGGGGTGCGGGGTGCGGCCGGCGTCGGGCTCCTCGCCCGCGGGGTCGCCCTCCGCCCGCTCGGGGCTGCGCGGCGGCCGTTCGGACTCGGTCACGGCGTCCTCCTCGGGTACGGGGTCGGTGCGGTCACCAGGGCCTTGCCCCACGCCCGCGCCGCCGAACCCCGGCGGTCAGCCGACCGGGACGGCGTCCGGGACCCGCGGCAGCAGCTCCCGGACGGCGGCGGCGTCGGGCAGGGCGCCGCGCGCACCCGGCCCGGTGGTCGACAGCGCCGCGGCCGCGACGGCCTCCCGCACCGCGCCGGCGAGGTCGCAGCCCCGCGCGAGCGCGCCGCCGAGCGCCCCGGTGAAGCAGTCGCCGGCGCCGGTGGTGTCCACCGCCTCCACCGGCGGCGGGCCCTGGAGCAGCACCGGCCCGTCCCCGGGCACGACCAGCGCGCCGCGTGCGCCCAGCGTCACCACGGTGGCGGCCGCGCCGAGGCCGCGGGCCAGCCCCGCCAGCTGAGCGGGGGAGCGGGGGCCGTGGTCGGCGCCGGCCAGCTGCACCAGCTCGTGCTCGTTGGGCACCAGCACGGCCACGCGCCGCAGCAGCTCCGGCGGCAGCGGCTGGGGTGGCGCCGGGGTGAGGACGACGGTGCCCGACGCCGCGTCGGCCGCCGCCCGCACCGTGGCCAACGGGACCTCGAGCTGCAGCAGGACCACGGCCGCCCGCCGGACCGCGGCGACGTCCACGTCGGCCGGCGCCAGCGCCGCGTTGGCCCCCGGGACGACGACGATCAGGTTCTCCCCGCTGCCGTCCTCGACGGGGATCGTGGCCGAGCCGGTCGGCCGGTCCGGGGTCCGCAGCACCAGCGTGGTGTCCACGCCCGCCCCGGCCAGGGCCGCGACCTGCCGCTCGCCGGCCGGGTCGTCGCCCACCCGGCCCACCATGACGACGTCCACCGCGCCGTCCGCCCTGCCGTCCACCCCGCCGGCCAGCCCGCCGGCCAGCCGGCCCGCCGCCGCGGCCTGGTTGGCACCCTTCCCCCCGGGGGCGAGCACCGCCTCGCGGCCGACGACGGTCTCCCCGCGGCCGGGCAGCCGCCCGACGGCGACGAGGACGTCCTCGTTCAGGCTGCCGACGACGGTGACGGACACGGGCGACCTCCGGTCTGCGGGGACGGGCGGGGTCA
This sequence comes from Geodermatophilus maliterrae, assembly GCF_041018925.1. Classification (NCBI taxonomy): domain Bacteria; kingdom Bacillati; phylum Actinomycetota; class Actinomycetes; order Geodermatophilales; family Geodermatophilaceae; genus Geodermatophilus; species Geodermatophilus maliterrae. The sequence goes on along the minus strand of NZ_JBFNXQ010000072.1, from coordinate 8,921 downwards.
TCCTGCGGGGTCGTCGGCCCCCGGCGCCTCGTCGGGGTGGACGCCCGCGCCGGTGCGCCGGGCCCACACCGGCAGCCCGTACCAGAGGCCGACCGCGACCAGCAGCACCGCAGCGGCGCCGGCCAGGCCGGGACCGCGGCCCAGCACGACGTCGAGCACGAGCAGCACGCCACTGCTGATGGCCAGCACCAGCAGCGCCAGGCCGACCACGAGCATCCGGTCGGCCACCACGATGAGCACCGCCTTCTGCCGCCGCCGGAACACCAGCCGGTGGAAGGAGACCGGCGCGATGAGGACCACCGTGGCCAGCGCCGTGGCCAGCAGCGTGACGGTGTAGACGGTGCGCGCGAAGGCGTCCAGCTCGGCGAACCGGGACGTGAAGGCCAGCCCGAGCAGGAAGGCGAACAGGACCTGCACGCCGGTGATCGCCACCCGCAGCTCCTGCAGCAGCTCGGCGAGGTTGCGGTCGAGCACCTGGTCGAGCGTCTCGCCACGGGCCCGGGCGCTCCGGACGGCGTCCGCGGGGTCGAACCGCGCACGCGCCCGCGTCCCGGCGTCCGACCCGCTCGCGGTCACGGTCCCCGGGTACCCGGCGACGCCGATCCCCGACACCCGTTTCCCGAGGTCGGTGCCGCGGTACCGCCGGAGGACCGAGCCGAGCCGAGGAGGAGCCGTGGCCGACGAGGACAGGGACACCGTCCGCAGGGAGTTCGACGAGGCGGTCAACATGAGCGCCTCGGAGCTCGAGGAGTGGCTGGGCACCGACGAGTCGCAGTCGGTCGGGCAGAAGAGCGGCGGTTCCGGGGAGTCGACCGGGCACGAGTCCGGACGGCGGATCGTCGAGATCCTGCACACGAGGAAGAGCGACCTCACCGACGACGACTACGCGCACATGCGCAAGGTCCACGGCTACGTCCAGCGGCACACGGCGCAGGAGCCGAAGAAGGAGGACGTCGAGCACTCCCGGTGGCGCTACTCCCTCATGAACTGGGGCCACGACCCGCTGAAGAAGTAGCGGCACCGGCGTGCGCATCGGCGACCCCCGGCGCAACGACCCCGCCCAGTACGACGCGCTGGCCGACCAGTGGTGGGAGGCCTCGGGCGGGTTCGCGATGCTGCACTGGCTGGCCGCCTCGCGCGCCGAGCACATCCCGCCCGCGGCCGGGCCGGACGCCCTGCTGGTCGACCTCGCCTGCGGCGGGGGTCTCATGGCGCCGCACGCCGCCCGGCTGGGCTACCGGCACGTCGGCGTCGACCTGAACGCCGCGGGGCTGGCCGTGGCAGCCCGGCACGGGGTGCGCGCCGTCCGAGGGTCGGTGCTGGCCGTGCCGCTGCGCGACGGGTGCGCCGACGTCGTCGTGGCCGGCGAGGTCCTCGAGCACGTCGCCGACGACGTGGCGGTGCTGGCCGAGGCCGCCCGGTTGCTGCGGCCGGGCGGGACGCTGGTCGTCGACGCGATCGCCGCCACCCGGCTGGCGTCCCTGATCGCCGTCCGGATCGCCGAGCGGCTGCCGGGCGGGCCGCCGCCGGGCATCCACGACCCGGCCCTGTTCGTCGACCGGCGCCGGCTGCTCGCCGCGGCCGACCGGCTCGGCCTGGACCTGCGGCTGGTCGGGTTGCGCCCCTCCGTGCGCGACGTGCTGGCCTGGCGGCGCGGGCGCCGCGACGTCGTCCGGATGCGCGAGGTGCCCACGACGGCGGTGCTGTTCGCCGGTTACGGGCACAAGCGCGACACGCCGTCCCGGGCCGGTGACGCGGAGGTGCCGCAGCGGCGGGCCGCCGCGCCCGCAGATACGGTCGGGACATGACCTCGCTGCTGACCAGCACGTCGCCCCCGGGGCCGCGCTGGTGAGCGCCGCGGTGCTGACCGGCGCCGGCGCGGCCCTGCCGGCGATCCTCGACCAGGACGCCGCGTGGGAGGGCTTCTTCGCCCGGCACTACGAGGGTGTGCGCGCCGCCCGCCGGATCTGGGACGGCGCCGGCGTGCGGACGCGGCACGCGGTGGCCAACCCCGTCGACGAGGACCTCAGCCGGTGGGGCACCGGCGCCCGCATGGCCCGCTACGTCCAGGAGGCCCTGCCCCTGGGCAAGCAGGCCGTCGCCGGTGCGCTGGACGCCGCCGGCCTGGCGCCGGGTGACGTCGGCCTGTTCGCCGTGGCCACCTGCACGGGGTACGCGACGCCGGGCCTCGACATCCGGCTGGCCAGCGACCTCGGCATGCCGCCGGGCCTGCAGCGGCTGCTGGTCGGGCACATGGGCTGCTACGCGGCGCTCCCGGGGCTCGCCGCCGTCGGCGACTTCGTCACCGCCCGGTCCCGCCCCGCGGTGCTGCTGTGCTGCGAGCTGACCAGCCTGCACGTGCAGCCGGCGCAGCGGGAGCTGGACCAGGTGGTCGCGCACGCGCTGTTCTCCGACGCCGCGGCCGCCGTCGTCGTCGAGCCCGGCGCCGGTCGCGGACGGCGGCTGGCCGGGGTGGTCGCCCGCACCGACCCCTCCACCGCGGACCACATGACCTGGGACGTCACCGACCTGGGCTTCCGCATGGGCCTGTCGCCGCGGGTGCCCGAGGTCCTGTCGCGGCACGTCGGCGACGTCGTGGCCGAGCTGCTCGCCGGCGCGGGCCTGCAGGTGGGGGACGTCGCCGGCTGGGCGGTGCACCCCGGCGGGCCGCGCATCCTCGACGTCGTCCGCGACGAGCTCGGCCTGGCCGAGGCGCAGATGGGCACCTCGCGCCGGGTGCTCGCCGAGCACGGCAACTGCTCGTCGGCCACCGTCCTGCTCGTGCTCCAGGAGCTCGCCGACGTCGACGGCCCGGTCGTGGCCATGGCCTTCGGTCCGGGCCTGACGCTCTACGCCGCCCTCCTGCTGCCCGCCTGACCGCCCCCTCGCGCCCTCCCTGGCGCTACCCTCCGTGATGATCGTCACTCTGCGGCAGGGAGGCTGGTCGTGGCCCCGTCCGGATCGTCCGTCCGCGTGTTCCTCGTCGACGACCACGAGGTGGTCCGCCGCGGCGTGGCCGAGGTGCTCGAGGACGATCCTGGGCTGGTCGTGGTGGGGGAGGCCGGGACGGTCGCCGAGGCGCTGGCCCGCGTCCCGGCGGTCCGGCCCGACGTCGCCGTGGTGGACATGCGCCTCCCCGACGGCGACGGCGCCGACGTCGTCCGGCAGTTGCGCGCCCGGCTGCCCGGCACGCGCTTCCTCGTGCTCTCCAGCTACGCCGACGACGAGGCGATCGCCGCCGCGCTCGCCGCGGGGGCGGCCGGCTACCTGGTCAAGCAGGTGCGCGGCGCGGACCTGGTCTCGGCGGTGCGGACGGTGGCGGCCGGCGGCACGCTGACCACCGGGCTCGGCCGCCGTCCGCGGCCCGACGGCGACGTCGAGCGGCGGCTGGCGGCCCTGACCGAGCAGGAGCGCACGGTCCTGGCGCTGATCGGCGAGGGACTGACCAACCGGCAGATCGGCGACCGGATGGGCCTGGCCGAGAAGACGGTCAAGAACTACACCAGCCACCTGCTGGCCAAGCTGGGTCTCGAGCGGCGCACCCAGGCCGCGATCCTCGCCACCGAGCTGCGCGAGCGGCGGCCGGGCGGCTGACACTGCCCGGCGTGCGCCTCAGCCGCGCGGTCGCGGCACCGTCCAGGTGACCTCGGTGCCCGCGGGCCCGCCGACCGTGCTCATCCGCCCCCCGTGCCACGCGGCCCGCTCGGCGAGGTTGGCCAGCCCGCTGCGCACGGTGACCGCCGGCAGCCCCCGGCCGTCGTCGGCGACCACCAGGCACACCCCGGCACCGGGGTCCTCCCCGACGTCCACCGTGACCGCCACGCGGGTCGCCCCGGCGTGCCGGACGACGTTGCTGACCAGCTCCCGGACCACCGCGAGCAGGTCGGCGGTCAGGGTCGGCGGCAGTCCGTCGAGGTCGCCGCGCAGCCGCAGGTCGGGCCGGACGCCGGAGCCCTCGGTCCCCAGCCGCACCACGTCGGCCAGCCGGCGGCCGAGGCCGGCCGGGGCGCTCTCGCCGTCGCGCAGGCCGAAGATCGACGAGCGGATCTGGGCGATGGTGGCGTCGAGCTCGTCGACGCTGCGCTCCACCCGCTGGGCGGTGTAGGGGTCGACGTCCTCCAGCGCACGGCCGACCCGGTCGAGCGCCAGTGCGGTGGCGTAGAGGCGCTGGACGACGTGGTCGTGCAGGTCGCGGGCGATCCGGTCCCGGTCGGCCTGCACCTGCAGACGACGCTCGCGCCGCTGGCTGCGGGCCAGCTCGAGGGCCACCGCGGCCTGCGCGGCGAAGGCCGACAGGGCGTCGAGGTCCTCGGTGTCGAACGGCTCCCGGTCGCGAGCGCGCAGGCAGACGATCGTGCCCAGCGAGGGACCGAGCGGCACGATGACCGCCGACCGGTAGTCGCGGATCAGCTCGACGGCGACCGCGGCGTGCCGGTCGAGCACCGGGTTGTCGTTGATGTCCTCGACCAGCTCCCCGACGCCGGAGCGGTGCACCCGGCCGACGTGCGTGTGCTCCAGCGGCACCCGGACGCCCTCGAGGTCCTGCGCGGCGGGCCCGGCCGCGGCGACGATGGTCAGCGCCCCGGCGTCGCCCTCCTGCGCGACGAGCACCCCGGCGCGGTCGGCGTCGCTGAGCGCGGCCACCCGGGTGACCATCGTGGCGAGCACGGCGTCGGGCTCGGCTCCCGACAGCAGCGCGGTGGACACCTCGGTCGCGGCCTGGACCCACGCCCGACGGCGTTCGGCGGACTCGGCCAGCCGCGCGTTCTCGATGGCCAGCCCGGCCGCGCCGGCCAGGGCGAGGACGGCCTCCTCGTCGGCGTCGGTGAACGGCCCTCCGGTGCGCTTCCCGGTGAGGTACAGGTGGCCGAAGACGGCGTCGCGCACGCACACGGGCACGCCGAGGAGGGAGTGCATCGGCGGGTGTCCCAGGGGGAAGCCGACCGACCCGGCGTGGGTGCCGAGGTCGTCGAGCCGCAGGGGCGCCGGGTGGTCGACCATCAGGCCGAGGACGCCCGCGCCCTCGGGCAGCTGGCCGATGCGGGCGGGGTCGGACTCGTCCAGGCCGACGATGACGAAGCGGTCGAGCTGCCGGCCGTCCGGCGTCAGGACACCGAGTGCGCCGTAGGTGGCGTCGACGGCGCCCACCGCGGCCTCGACGATGCCGTGCAGCGTCGCCTCGAGGCGCCCGCCCGCCGCGGCTGCCCGCACCGCCGCGGCGAGCGCGGGCTCGCCGGCTGTCGGTGCGCCCTCCGGGCCGGGCGGGGTCACGGCCCGTCCGGAGGGGTCTGGCGCCGGTCGGTCGACCGGGTCCTCACGCGCCGCGGGCCAGGCGGCGCCCTGCGCGCGGCACCACGGGCCGGAGCAGCGTGCGGCCGGTGCCACCGACGAGGACCAGGTCCCCACCGCGGCCGGCCGCCTCCAGCGCGTCGAACACCGACTGCTCGACGGTGGCCGTGCGGACCCGCCCGGTCACGCCGGTCTCGGCGATCGCCCGGACGACCTGGGCCTCCACCTGCGCCCGTACCGCGGCCCGCGTGCGCTCGCCGGCCGATCGGGGAGCGGGCACCAGGCCATCGGGCGCGTCGGCGACCACGCCGGTGGCGAGCACGGTGCCGTCCCGGCGGGCGGCCTCGCGCAGTGCCCACACCAGCGCGCCGTAGGTGGCCGGGGAGCCGTCCACGTGCACGACGAGCCGGGGCCGGGGGCGGCGCGGGAGCAGCGGCGCCAGCCGGAGCGGTTCCACGGGCGTGTCGGCCATGCGGGGATCGTGGCGTGCACCTCTCCGGTCGGACAGGGACCAAGGGCCCTCAATCCGGAACTGGATCGGCTGCTGAGGTCTCCGGGATCGCGGTCACCACCGCGGTCCCGTCCTCCGGGGAGACGTCGACCCGTGCGGAGAGCCCGGCCCGCTCCACGACGCCGACCAGCACGGGCGCCTGGTCCTCGCCGACCTCCACCAGCAGGCTGCCCCCCGGCGCCAGCCAGGCAGGCGCGCCGGCGGCCACCCGCCGGTGCACCCCGAGCCCGTCCGGTCCGCCGTCGAGCGCCGTGCGCGGTTCGTGCAGCCGGGCCTCGGGCGGCAGCAGGGTCAGCGCGCCGGTGGGCACGTAGGGCGCGTTGACGACGAGGACGTCGACCCGGCCGCGCAGCCGCCCGGGCAGTGCGTCGTAGAGGTCGCCGCCGTGCACCGAGCCGCCGACGGGGCCGAGGTTGCGCCGCGCGTAGGGCAGGGCCGCCGGGTCGACGTCGGCGGCGTGCAGCTCGGCCAGCTCGACGGCGGTGGCCAGCGCCAGCCCGACCGCGCCACAGCCGCAGCACAGGTCGACGGCGACCGGCCGCCGCCCGGTGCGTCCACGGACGCCGTCGGCGGCCTGCACCGCGCGGGCGACCAGGGCCGCGGTCCGCTGCCGCGGCACGAAGACACCCGGGCCGACGGCGACCCGCAGCCCGCAGAACTCGACGGCACCGAGGAGGTGCTCCAGCGGCGTGCCCGCGGCCCGGCGGGCGGTCAGGCCGTCGAGCTCGGCGGGGGAGGCCGCGGCGTCGGCGAGCAGCCGGGCCTCGTCCTCGGCGAAGACGCACCCGGCCGCGCGCAGCCGGGCGACGAGGTCCGCGGTAGCCGCGGCGGAGAGGAGCACGGACCGAGGTTGGCAGGCCGCGATCCGCACCGCTGCGGCCGGCTGCCGGGGGCCGCTGGTGAGTGGCCATGCAGGGATGTGCATACTGATTCCGTGTCCAAGGTGCTGAGCAGCCTGCCCGTCGGCGAGCGCGTGGGGATCGCCTTCTCCGGCGGCCTCGACACCTCCGTGGCGGTCGCCTGGATGCGCGACAAGGGCGCCGTCCCGTGCACGTACACCGCCGACATCGGCCAGTACGACGAGCCCGACATCGCCTCGGTGCCCGGCCGGGCCGCCAGCTACGGCGCGGAGATCGCCCGGCTGGTCGACTGCCGCGCGGCGCTGGTCGAGGAGGGCCTGGCCGCCCTGACCTGCGGGGCGTTCCACATCCGCTCCGGCGGCCGCAGCTACTTCAACACCACCCCGCTCGGCCGGGCGGTGACCGGCACGCTGCTGGTGCGGGCGATGCTCGAGGACGACGTCCAGATCTGGGGCGACGGGTCGACGTTCAAGGGCAACGACATCGAGCGGTTCTACCGGTACGGCCTGCTGGCCAACCCGTCGCTGCGGATCTACAAGCCGTGGCTGGACGCCGCGTTCGTCGACGAGCTCGGCGGCCGCAAGGAGATGTCGGAGTGGCTGACCGCGCACGGTCTCCCTTACCGGGACAGCGCGGAGAAGGCCTACTCGACCGACGCCAACATCTGGGGCGCCACCCACGAGGCCAAGCGCCTCGAGCACCTCGACACGGGCATCGAGATCGTCGAGCCGATCATGGGCGTGCGGTTCTGGGACCCCGCCGTCGAGATCGAGACCGAGGACGTGACCATCGGCTTCGCCAACGGCCGGCCGGTGTCGATCGACGGGAAGGAGTTCGACTCCGCCGTCGACCTGGTGCTGGCGGCCAACGCCATCGGCGGCCGGCACGGCCTGGGCATGTCCGACCAGATCGAGAACCGGGTGATCGAGGCCAAGAGCCGCGGCATCTACGAGGCGCCGGGCATGGCGCTGCTGCACGCGGCCTACGAGCGGCTGGTCAACGCCATCCACAACGAGGACACCCTCGAGAGCTACCACCTGCAGGGCCGGCGGCTCGGCCGGCTCATGTACGAGGGGCGCTGGCTCGACCCCCAGGCGCTCATGCTGCGGGAGTCGCTGCAGCGGTGGGTCGGCATGGCGGTGACCGGGGAGGTCACGCTGCGGCTGCGCCGCGGCGAGGACTGGTCGGTCCTCGACACGACGGGCCCGGCGTTCAGCTACCACCCGGACAAGCTGTCGATGGAGCGGACGGAGGAACCCGCCTTCGGGCCGGGTGACCGCATCGGCCAGCTGACCATGCGCAACCTCGACATCGCCGACTCGCGCGCCAAGCTGGAGCAGTACGCCCGGCTGGGCATGGTCGGCACCGAGCAGCCGGCCCTGGTCGGCGCCGCGCAGGCCGCGGCGACCGGGCTGATCGGGGACATGGCGGAGGGCGGTGCCGAGGCGATCGCCTCGCTCGGCGCGCGGGGCGGCGACGAGGAGCCGCTCGACCGCGCGGCGATGGAGTCCGGAAACGACTGACCGACGTCCTGCGGCGCTACACCTCGACGTCCGTGCGGCGCACGAGGTCGCCGGCGGAGGTGTGGACGTGCCGGACGACGCCGTCCGCGAGGACGGCACCTGAGCGGTTCCGCACCACCTGGTGGGCGGCGACCTCCACCGTGCCGTCGGCGCGCTGCCCCACGGCCGTCGGCTCGACGGGGGGTCGATCTCGGCCCACTGGCGCTGCCAGTAGTCACGGACCTCGTGTCCGACGACGCGGCCGCCCTCCCATCCGTTGGGCCGGTCGACGTCGGTGGTCAGGGCGGCCAGGACCGCGTCGACGTCGCGTGCGTTGAAGGCCTGGTACAGCGAGCGCAGCAGGTCCTCGCGGTGCGATGGGGCCACGAGGGTCCACCTCGGGCGTGTGAGGCGGTGGGGGACTGCGCGGCGGTCGGGCGCTCCCGGCTGCCGGCGGCAGACGTCGGGCCGGACGGCTCGGCGCAGTCGAGACCCGCAGCCGTCCTCGGCGCGGAGGAGCACGGCCGGACCCGCAGCAGCGGCAGGCGCCGGCCGACGCCCGGTCCGGTCAGAAGGGTGGTGGGTCGTCGTCCGGCGGTGGAGGTGGGTCGGCGGCCGGTGGTGGCGGGTCGGGTGCCGCCGGGGGGTGGTGGTCGCAGGCCGGGGGGTCGGGTGGTGCGGGTGACACCGCAGGGTGTGGTCACGTGCAGGACCCCGGCGGGGTCCATCGGGAAGCGCCAGCCGCGGGCGAAGGTCTTC
>NZ_JBFNXQ010000071.1:0-26799 GCF_041018925.1 Geodermatophilus maliterrae | reverse complement strand
CCGGCCGCCCGCTCGGCGCGCACCAGACCGAGGACCTGGACGACGTAGAGGACGCCGGCCAGCACGTAGAGCGCGCTGCCCCAGATGGTCAGCGCCCACGCCACCGGCTGCACGACGCCGGCCCACGCACCGCCGCCGTCGGCCAGCAGCAGCAGCGGGAAGGCGTACAGGAGGATGAAGGTGGCCGCCTTGCCCAGGTAGTGCACCTGCAGCGGCGGGTAGCCGTGCCGGCGCAGCGCCAGCAGCGCGACGCCGAGGACGAGCTCGCGGCCCACCAGCACCGCGACCAGCCACAGCGGCACGACGTCGCGCAGCACGAAGGCGATCAGCGTCGCGACGATGTAGAGCCGGTCGGCGGCCGGGTCGAGCAGCGCGCCCAGCCGGCTGGACTGACCGAGGACGCGGGCGAGCTTGCCGTCGGCCCAGTCGGTGACGCCGGAGACCATCAGCACGACGACCGCCCAGCCGTCGGCCTCCGGGCCCAGCAGCAGCCACAGGAACAGCGGGACGCCGAGCAGCCGCAGCACCGACAGCGCGTTCGGCAGCGTCCAGACGCGGTCGGGGAGCTCGTTGCGGTCGGGCACCGGCGGCGTGCCGGGCGCGGGCCGTCCCGGGGACGCCGGGACGGCGGCCGAGCGCCCCTGCGACGACGTCACTGCACCTCCACCCCGCTGCACACCGTGCCCGAGGCTAGTGTCCCCCGCCGACGACCTCCCGCGGCGCACCGGAGCCCGTGCGCCGCCGGCCCCGCTCGCCCCCGTCCGGCCGGCTCCCGGCCCTCCCACGATCCTGCGGGCGGCGGGGAGGACGGCGGCCCTCCTGCAGGGTCCCGCCGCGAGCCCGCGCGCGGTGGGGGCAGCGGAAGGACCCCGTCCTCCCCACCCCTCGCGAGCTCGGGACGGTGCCCGGGACGGCGCCGCTCAGGCGGGGACGGCGACCAGTGACGCCGGCGCCGGCTCGTGGCCCAGCGGCCGCCGGCCGAAGGAGCCGGTGCCGTGGCTGACCGAGCGCAGCGCCCCGGCGTAGCCGAGCAGCTCCACCTCGGGCACCTCCGCCCGGACGGTGGTGCGGTCGCGGGTGGGGTCGGCGTCGCTTCCGGTGACCCGGGCGCGGCGGGCGGACAGGTCGCTCATCACCGCGCCGACGTGCTCGGCCGGGACGACGACCTCGACCTCGCACCACGGCTCGAGCACCCGGGTGCCCGCCGCCGCGGCCAGCTCCCGCACCGCCAGTGCCCCCGCGGACTGGAAGGCGGCGTCGGAGGAGTCCACCGAGTGCGCCTTGCCGTCGACGAGCACGAAGCGGACGTCGACCAGCGGCCGGTCGCCGTTGACGCCCTTGGCGGCCTGCGCGCGGATCCCCTTCTCCACGCTGCCGTGGTACTGGGAGGGGACCGCGCCGCCCACGACCCGCTGCTCGAAGGAGATGCCCGACCCCGGCGGACCGGGCTCGGCCTCCACCACGACGACGGCGTACTGGCCGTGGCCGCCGGACTGCTTGACCAGCCGGCCGGTGGCGCGGGCCGGGCCGGCCAGGGTCTCCACCATCGGCACCCGCACCGGCACCGTCGTCACCGCCACGCCGTGCCGGGTGCGCAGCCGCTCCAGGAGCACCTCGCCGTGGGCCTCCCCCACGCACCACAGCAGCAGCTGGCCGGTGTCGCGGGAGCGCTCGACGCGCAGCGTCGGGTCCTCCGCGGCCAGCCGGGCCAGCGCCGGGCCCAGCCGGTCCTCGTCGCTGCGCGAGGCGGCCTCGACCGCGACCGGGTGCTGGGGCACCGGCAGCTCCCACGGCGGGACCAGCCGGGGGTCGCCGGGCGAGGACAGCGTGTCGCCGGTCTCGGCCGAGGTCAGCCGGACGACCGCGCAGACGTCGCCGGCCGGGGCGGACGCGACCGGCCGCAGCACCGCTCCCAGCGGGGAGGACACCGCCCCGACACGCTCGTCGGCGTCGTGGTCGGGGTGGCCGCGCTCCGCGCCGCCGTGGCCGGACACGTGCACCGGGGTGTCGGGGGTGAGCGTGCCGGAGAACACCCGCAGCAGGGAGACCCGGCCGAGGTAGGGGTCGGTCGTGGTCTTGACCACCTCGGCGACCAGCGGGCCGCCCGGGTCGCAGGTCAGCGCCGGCGCCGGGCGGCCGTCGGGACGGGTGACCGGCGGGCAGCCGTGCTCGCAGGGGGAGGGGAAGGCCGCCACGAGCAGGTCGAGCAGCTCGGTCACCCCGATCCCGGCCAGCGGCGCCACGCACAGCACGGGGTGGAACGAGCCGCGGGCGACGGCGGTCTCCAGGTCGGCGACGAGGTCGGCGACCGACAGCTCCTCCCCGGCGAGGTAGCGGTCCATGAGGGTCTCGTCCTCGCTCTCGCCGATGACGCCCTCGATGAGCTCGGCGCGCAGCCGGTCGGCCTCCTCCAGCCCCGGCGTGTCGTCGTCCACGTGCGGCTCGAGCAGCGAGACCAGCCCGCTCACCGAGCCGCCGGGGCCGCGGGCGACCAGGTGCAGCGGCGCGACGCCGTCGCCGAGCTCCTGCTTGCACAGCCGCACGGTCTCCTCGACGTCGGCGCGGGCACGGTCGAGCTGGGTGACCACGACGGCGCGCGGCATGCCCACCGCGGCGCACTCCTCCCACAGCGCGACGGTGGCGGCGTCGACGCCGCCGACGGCGGAGACGACGAACAGCGCGGCGTCCGCGGCACGCAGCCCGGCCCGCAGCTCGCCCACGAAGTCGGGGCTGCCGGGGGTGTCGAGCAGGGTGATGCGGGTGCCGGCGTGCTCGACGGTGGCCACGCCGAGGGTGACCGAGCGCTGCTGGCGGACCTCGACGTCGTCGCTGTCGAGGCAGGTGCTGCCCTCCTCGACCCGGCCCATGCGCGGCAGGGCGCCGGTGGCCACGAGCAGTGCCTCGGCGAGGGTCGTCTTGCCGGCGCCGGCGCGACCGACCAGCGCCACGTTGCGCACCTGGGCGGGCTCGCGCGGAGCCGGCGCAGGGACGGCGTCCCTAGGCACGGGAGCCGCCCGGCCGCTCGTCCCCGGCCGGGCGGCCGGGTCCACCGCCCTCTGGATCGGTCCTGTCGACTGCTGGGTGGGGCACGGTGGCCTCCCGGGTCGGTCACGGGATGTGTCTCGTGTCACACCCTGCCTCCCGCCGCGTGGGCCGGGCAAGCCCCCCGGGCGCGCCCTCTCAGCCGGGCGGCGGGGCGGCCGCACCGACCGCCACCTGAGCGGTGGTGCTCGCCGCCCGCGGCGCCGACGTCGCGGTCCCGGGCGGTCGCCCGCGGGGGTGAGACTGGAGCGGTGACGAGCGCGACCGGCGACCATGCGGCGGGCCGGGACCAGGAGAGCGACCGCGCGCACGCCGTCCCGCGGGAGGCCGCCGACGGCCCGCCGCCGTGGGTGGCCGCGTGCGGGACGCCGGTCGCCGTCGTCCAGGGTGCGTGGAACGGGCGCCGCGGGCTCGGCTCCGCGGCTCCCTGCCCGGAGTGCCGGCGGCTCGTGCCCGCCTGAGCCACCGGCGCGGACCGGCGGCCCCGCGCCGTCCTCCCGCACCGCAGCGCGTCCTCCCCGACGGTCGGCGCTCGGGGAGGACACGCCACGATCGGGTCACCTGATCGTGGCCGCCAGCGCCTCCCCGTCGGCGTCCTCGCCCTCGTCGGGGTCGGGCTCGGCCACCGTGGCCCCCGGCAGCCGCACGGTGACGACGGTCCGGCCGGGGACGCTCTCGACCCCGACCGTGCCGCCGTGCCCGGTGACGACGGCCTGCACGATCGCCAGGCCGAGGCCCGTGCTGCCGCCGGCCCGCGAGCGCGAGGAGTCGCCCCGGGCGAAGCGCTCGAACACCCCGCCGACCTGGTCGGCGGGGATGCCCGGGCCGTCGTCGGCGATCTCGAGCACGGCGTGCCCGTCGGCGCGCAACCGGGTGGTCGCCGTCGTGCCGGCCGGCGTGTGCGTGCGGACGTTGGCCAGCAGGTTGGCCAGCACCTGGTGCAGCCGCGCGGTGTCGCCGGGCACGAGGACGGCGGCGCGCGGCAGCTCGACCCGCCAGCGGTGGTCCGGGCCGGCCGCGTGCGCGTCGCTGACCACGTCGAGGACCAGCCCGGTGAGGTCGACGGTGCCGGTCACCAGCTCCCGGCCGGCGTCGAGGCGGGCGAGCAGGAGCAGGTCGTCGACCAGCCCGGACATGCGCACCGCCTCGGCCTCCACCCGGCGCAGCGACGCGTCCGCGTCCTCGGGCAGCCCGCCGCGTCGGCGGACCAGCTCGGTGTAGCCCCGGATGGAGGTGACCGGGGTGCGCAGCTCGTGGCTGGCGTCGGCGACGAACCGGCGCAGCCGCGTCTCCGAGGCCTGCCGGGCGGCGATGGCCGACTCCACCGAGTCGAGCAGCCGGTTGAGCGCCGCGCCGACCCGCCCGACCTCGGTGCGCGGGTCGGTGTCGGCGGACGGCACCCGGTCGGGCAGCCGGACCTCGCCGCTGGACAGGGGCAGGGCGGCGACGCGGCCGGCGGTGGCGGCCACCCGGTGCAGCGGGCGCAGCGTGCGGCCGACGACGACCGCCCCGACGGCGCCCGCGGCGAGCAGCCCGAGCAGCCCGGCGGCCACCCCCACGACGACCAGGCGCAGCAGGGCGGCCTCGGCCGAGGCCAGGGGCAGGCCGGTGACGATCACCTCGCCGCTCCCGGCCGGCGTGGCGACGACGCGGTAGTCCCCCAGGCCACCGAGGTCCACGGTGCGCGGGACGCCGTCGGCCGGTACCGCGGCCAGCGCGCGGGCCAGCGCGGCGGTCTGGCGCGCGGTCAGCGGCTCGCCGTCGCCGTCGACGTCGATGACGGCGGCCTCGGTGACCGCCCCGTCCTCGACGCGGGCGCCGAGCGTGCCGTCGCCCTGGCCGGGGGCGAGCAGGAAGTCCGGCCCCGCACCGTCCTGGGCACCGCCGTCCCGACCACCGCCGTCCTGACCACCGCCGTCCTGGCCGTACCCGCCGGGGGGCGCGCCGTCGGCCGACGCCGAGCGGGCGACGGCGGCGGCCAGCCGGGTGTCGACCTGGTCGACGAGCTCACCGCGGACGGCGGTGGTGGCCACGACCCCGACGACGGCCAGGACCAGCGCCAGGGGCACGAGGAACGCCCACAGCAGCCGGGTCCGCAGCGACCACCGCCGGCGGTGGGGACCAGTCGTCATGGCGGCCACGGTCCACGCGGCGGCTGGGGGCTCCCTGGACGCCGGGATGGAGGCGGCTGGACGGCGCGGGGCCGGGCGCCTCGGAAGGCGAAGCGCTCCTCGTGCAGCCGGTCGGCAGGCCGGCCTCCTGCCGCGGCCCCGGACGGCGTCCATCAGCCCCGGCGGGCCGCACACGGTGCAGTCCGCACCGGGTCTCGTGGCGCAGCCGCCGCGCGGGCCGAGGCGACGCCCGCCGCGAGCACCAGCAGCGTCCCACCCACGGGAGGCAGCGGTGTCCACGGGCTCCGGCGTCGGCCGCCTCCCCTCGCCCGTCGTCCCCTCGCCCGTCGTCGTCCCCCGGCAGGCTCCTCGCGCTCCCGCGGCCGCGGTACGGCCGTGCCGCGGCTGCCCTCCGCGCACGCGCCGGCCACCGCGGCGACGCGGGGCACGGACCGCGCCGCCCGGTCCGGGGGTGCACCGGGGGTCCTCCTACCGCGTCCGCAGCAGGCCGGGCAGCCTGCGGGCGGACGACGACGGCGCACCGCCCGGCCGGAGACCCTCGTCGCATGACCTCTCCGCCTGCGGCCACCGTCGCGCCCGTGTGCGCGCCGCCGCGCCAGGGACCGACCGGGGTGTCAGGGTCGTCCGGTGAGCGCGCAACCCACGGCCGGGACCGCGGCTGCCGGACCCGCGACCGGCGTCCCGGGGCCGGCGCCGGCGCCGTGGCGGTGGGCACAGGACCACCCGCGCCTGGTGGACGCGGGGCTGGCCGTCGTCGTGCTCGCCGTCGCGACGCCCGGGCTGGACTCCCGCGGGCGCGGCGACGGCGGCTCCGACGCGGTGACGCTGGGAACGCTGGTCGTGGCGGCGGCCGCGCTGGTGCTGCGCCGGCGCAACCCGCTGGCCGTCTGGGCGGTGGCGGGGGTGGCCGCCGTCCTGCACGGCGAGGGGGGCACGGCCCTCGCCGTCCCGGCGCTCGTCGCGCTCGGCACCGTGGGCGACCGGGAGCCACTGACCACCACCGTCCTCACCACGGCGCTCACCTGCGCCGGCTTCGCGCTGGCGCGGACGCCGGTCGACGGGCCCCTGGTGGAGGGCCGCGGCGACTCCCCCGTCCTCTCGGTGCTCGCGCTGAGCGGTTCCGCCGCCGCGGTGGGGGTGGCCGTCCGCAGCTCGCGGGCCGCGCTGGAGGCCGCCCGCGCCCGGGCCCGGCAGGCGGAGCTGACCCGGGAGGAGGAGGCCGAGCGGCGGGTCACCGGCGAGCGGCTGCGGATCGCCCGCGAGCTGCACGACGTCGTGGCCCACCACATCTCGGTGGTCAACGTGCAGGCCGGCGTCGCCCGGCACCTGGTGGACGGCCACCCCGACCAGGCCCGGTCCGCCCTCGGCCTGGTGCGCGAGGCCAACCGGACGGCGCTGTCGGAGCTGTCGGCGGTCGTGGGCCTGCTGCGCTCCGCGGACGGCAGCGCGCCGGCCGAGCCCGCGCCCGGGCTGGACCGCCTCGACGCGCTGCTGGAGTCGGCCCGGCGCACCGGGCTGCGGCTGACCGCCACGACGCGGGGCGCACCCGCGCCGCTGGTCGTCGAGCACCGGCCGCAGGCGGTCGTCATCGAGGTCGGCAACCCCGTCGCCGCTGGCGTCGCCGGGCGGCGGGCACGGGCTGATCGGCATGCGCGAGCGGGTGGAGGCCGTGTCCGGGACGCTGATCGCCGGCCCCTCCCCGGACGGCACCCTCACGGTGCGGGCGTGCATCCCGAGGGGGCCGGCGTGACCGTCCGCGTGCTGCCGGCCGACGACCAGGTGCTCATCCGCTCCGGTTCCGCCGCCCGCCTGCACCTGTCACCGCTGACGGGCACGACGCACGGGAAACGGGCGATGAGCGAGCTGCGGGTCGGCGACCGCGCCCAGCTGGTCGTGCTCACCCACCGGACCGGCCTGGTCCACGCCGGCGACCCCGGACGCCGCCCGTGACCCCGCCCGCCGGAGAAGGGAGAACCGTGCAGCCGACCCGCACCGACCAGCGTGCCGCCACCAGCTGGGGCCTGACGCAGGCCGAGGCGCAGGCGCGGCACCGCCGCGGGGAGGGCAACGCCGCCCCGCGCGGGTCCACCCGCGGCTACGCGAAGATCGTGCGCACCAACGTCTTCAACTTCTTCAACTCCGTGCTGTTCACCATCGGCGCCGCGCTGCTCGCGCTGGGCCGCTACAGCGACGCGGTCACCAGCGTCGGCCTCGGTCTGGTCAACGCGGCGATCAGCGCCGTCCAGGAGATCCGCGCGCGGCGCAAGCTCGACCGGCTGCAGCTGCTCTCCCGCGGCCGGGTGACGGTGGTCCGCGACGGCCGGGACGTCGAGGTGGTCCCCGACGAGGTCGTCCGCGGTGACGTGCTGCACGTGCGCCCCGGTGACCAGGTGGTCGTCGACGGTCCGCTGCTCGAGGGCGCCGTGGAGGTCGACGAGTCGCTGCTGACCGGCGAGTCCGAGGCGCTGCCCAGGGGCCCGGGCGACGACCTGCTGTCGGGGAGCTTCTGCGCCGGTGGCGAGGGGTGGCAGCTGGCCCGGGACGTCGGCGCGGCGAGCTACGCCTCCCGGCTGACCGCCGACGTGCGGCGGGTGAGCACCGACGCCACCCCGCTGCAGCGGAAGATCGACTTCGTCGTCCGGCTGGTGATGGTGCTGGTCGGGCTGATGAGCGCGACGATCCTGCTGCAGGCCGCGCTGGAGGGCTTCTCCGTGGTGCGGGTCGTGCAGACCACCGCGGTGCTGTCCGGCCTGGTGCCCTACGGCCTGTTCTTCCTCGTCGCGCTGGCCTACACCATCGGCGCCGCCGCGAGCGCCCGCGACGGCGCGCTCGTGCAGCAGGTCAACGCCGTGGAGTCGATCAGCAACGTCGACGTCGTCTGCACCGACAAGACCGGCACGCTCACCACCGGCCGGCTCAGCCTGGCCGAGGTCGTGCCGGTCGGCCCGCTGCCGGCGGCGGAGGTGCAGCACCTCGTCGGGACGGCGGCCCGCAGCACCGCCGCGGCCAACCTGACCACCGCGGCCCTGGCGGCGGCGCTGCCCGGCGAGGAACGGCCGGTGCGGGAGGAGGTCCCGTTCTCCTCGGCGCTGCGGTGGAGCGCGGTGCGCACCGACGACGGCGTGCTGGTCCTCGGAGCGCCGGACAGCCTCGCGCCGGCGCTGTCCG
The DNA here is from genome assembly GCF_041018925.1 of Geodermatophilus maliterrae. Classification (NCBI taxonomy): domain Bacteria; kingdom Bacillati; phylum Actinomycetota; class Actinomycetes; order Geodermatophilales; family Geodermatophilaceae; genus Geodermatophilus; species Geodermatophilus maliterrae. The sequence goes on along the minus strand of NZ_JBFNXQ010000071.1, from coordinate 18,457 downwards.
GAGGGCGCCTGCCCGGCGCGTCCCTGACCGAGGCCGTCACCGCCCGGACGTCGCAGGGCCTGCGGGTGCTGGTCGCCGCCCGCCCCGTCGACCCCGCGGCGCCGCTGCGCGACGACGCCGGCCGTTCGCGCCTGCCCGCCCTCGAGCCGCTGGCCCTGGTGGTGCTGGCCGACGAGCTACGCCCCGGCGTGCCCGAGACGATCGCCCGGTTCGCCGCCGACGGCGTCGACCTCAAGGTGGTCTCCGGCGACGACCCGCTGACCGTCGCGGCCCTGGCCCGGCAGGCCGGGCTGGCCGCCGGGGAGCCGGCGACGGGCGCCGAGCTCGCCGCCCTCTCCGACCCGGCGCTCGACGCGCTCGTGGCCCGCACCGCGGTGTTCGGCCGGGTCGCCCCGGAGCAGAAGGAGCGGCTGGTCGACTCGCTGCGCCGGCAGGGCCGCTACGTCGCGATGATCGGCGACGGGGTCAACGACGCCCGCGCGCTCAAGCGGGCGCAGGTCGGCGTGGCGATGCGCAGCGGCAGCGCGGTGACCCGCGACGTGGCCGACATCGTGCTCACCGAGGACGCGATCGGCGCCCTGCTGCCCGCCCAGCGGGAGGGCCGCCGGATCATCACCGGCATCGGGACCTCGATGCAGGTCTTCCTCGCCCGGGTCGGCACCCAGGGCCTGGTGATCGTGGCCGTCACCATGCTGGGGCTCGGCTTCCCCTACTCCCCCGCGCAGGTCGGGCTCACGCTGCTCACCGTCGGCGTGCCCACGCTGTTCCTCACCACCTGGGCCCGCCCGCAGCGCCCGGACCCGCAGCTGCTCACCACGCTGTGGCGCTTCGTGGTCCCGGCGATGGTGGTCACCGCGGCCGGCGGCGTCGCCGTGTACGCCACCCTCTACACCGCCCTGGTCGACACCATCGGCACCGAGCGGACGCCGGACCAGGTGGTGGCCGACTTCGAGCGCTACACGGGCGTCTCCTCGACCGACGTGGGGTTCGCCGAGGCCGCGGCCACCATCGGCGCGCAGACGGGGCTGTCGACGTTCGTGTCCTACGCGGCGTTCCTGCTGATCCTGTTCCTGCACCCGCCGAACCGGTTCTTCGCCTCCTGGACCCGGCCCGACGGCGACCGGCGGCCGGCGCTGCTCGTCGTCGGGCTCGTCGTCGCGTTCACCGGGCTGCTGTTCGTGCCGGTGCTGACCGACTACTTCGGCCTCACCGATGCCGCGGATCCCGTCTTCGCCACCGTGCTGCCGGCGCTGCTGCTGTGGTTCGCGATCCTCACCGCCGTGTACCGGTTCCGGCTGCTGGAGCGGGCGCTCGGCATCGCCCCGCAGCAGACCTGACGCCCGGCCCGTCATCCGCGCTCAGCCGTCGATCCGGCCCAGGACCTCCCCGAGGGGGATGCCCGCCGCCCGCTCCCGGCCGACGACGACGACGTCGTCGGCGCCGCCGGGCCCGGTGGCCTCCGCCAGCGCCTGCTGCAACCGCTCCCACCGGGCGGCGTGCCGGCGCATGCGCCCGGCCGGGATCGCCCGCCCGCGGACCCGCTGGCCGTCGGCGGCGTCCTCCGGCGAGGTGTCCAGCAGCACCAGCCGCACCGCGCGCCCGGCGCGCCGGGCGGCCCGGAGCACCACCCAGCGCCACCACGGGCTGGTCCAGGGGTCGGTGAGGACGACGACCGGCACCGGCCCGGCGAGGACCCGCAGGACGCGCACCCGGTGCACCGCGTGCACGAGCGGGCGCAGCAGGCGGTAGGGCAGCAGCGCCGCGGCAGCGCGCAGACGCTCGGCGACCTGCTCGGAGTCCACGCCGACGACGCCCGGCACGTCGCGGGCGAGCACGCGGCGCAGCAGCGTGGTCTTGCCGCTGCCGGGCAGCCCGCCGACCACCACCAGCGCGGCGGCGTCCGCCGCGGGCTCGGACAGGCCCGGGCGCGGCAGCGCCCCGGTCGATCCGGTCATCTCCCCCACCTCCCGACGGCCAGGGTGCGCTCCTGTTCTCGGCGGGAGCCGGGAGACCGCTGGGCGTTCACCGGGAAGGACGATCGGGAGGCGGTGGACGTGCCCGCCGGCGCGGGCGCCAGGGGGCCGGCGGGGACGCCGGCGGGGGCCGTCATCGCAGGCCAGGCAAGCCTCAGTTGGCTGGCGGGCTCGACGGGGACCTGCCAGCCTGGCCGCATGACCTCTCTCCAGGACATGCCCTCGGTGCAGGACTGCTCAGTGAGCAGTTGTTCCTACAACTCCGAGCACAACTGTCACGCCGGGGCCATCACCGTCGGTGGCGACCACGCCCACTGCGGGACCTTCGTGGAGATCAGCTTCCGCGGCGGGATGACCCGCAACGGGATGGTCGGCGCCTGCCACCGCTCGGACTGCAGGCACAACGACAAGCTCGAGTGCACCGCTCCGGGGATCAGCGTCGGACCCGAGGCCGACGCTGCCGACTGCCTGACCTACGAGGCCCGGTAACCCCCGGCCCCCGCGCAGGTCCCGCGCCGAGCGGACGAGGCGTGGGGGCACCGGCGTCCTCCTACGAGGCCAGGGCGTCGATCCCCAGCGGCTCGGGAGCGAGCCCGCCGGCGGGGTCGGCGCGCAGGGCACCGTCGGCGACGGCGAGTGCGGCGACCGGGTCGGCGTCGTCGACCAGGACCGCACGGCCCGCGGTGGCCACCGGCCGCAGGGCGGCCAGCAGGCGGCGGCGGTCGGGGGCGGCCAGCCCGTCGGTGAAGCGGTCGACGAGCACGATCGTCGCGTCCTGCCCGGCGACGGCCTCGATCGCGTCGAGTCGCTGCCGCACGTCGTCGCCGGTGCGGGCGGCCAGCCGGTGCACCCGCACCGACGCGTGCCCGGAGGCGCACCGGCCGCTGGCGTCGTCCAGCGCGCTCATGACGCCGCGCCGGGCACCGGGCGGCCCCAGCAGCACGGTCACGTCGCCGACCGGCAGTCGCAGTCCCACATCCGCCCCCTCGGGTTCCGGTGAGGCGAGGCTAAGCTCACGGACCGGGGCTCGTCCAGTCCCGGACCGGGCGGCAGGAACCTCCGGAGGGCGCCGCCCCGGGAACGGGGCGGCGCCCTCCGGCGTGCGGGACGGTCGGCCGGTGTCGGCGGCCGTCGTCAGTCGTCGTCGCCGCCGTGGCCCCACCAGGGCCCACCGCGACCGCCCCGCCACCCGTCGCGGTCGGCGTCGGTCGCGTTCACCCGCTCGGTGATCCACGTCTCGAGGTCCGCGGTCCGCTCGTCGGCCTCCTCCTGGGTGAGGTGCCCGTCCTCGACGGCGGCGGCGATGCGCTCCTGCGCGGACTGCACCAGGGCGGCGACGAGGTCCTCGACGGCCACGCCCTGGTCCTCGGCCACGGTGGCCAGGCTGGCGCCGTCGGCCTCCAGCGCGGTGCGCAGCTCGTCCTCGCTCAGGCCCAGGGTCTCGGCGGCGACGGAGAGGTCGCCGCCGCCGTGGTACCAGCCGTGTCCGCCGAACCCGGCGTCGCCGAGCGTGGTGGCCACCTCGTCGGCCTGCTCCTGGCTGAGCGAGCCGTCGTCGACGAGGCCCGACAGGGCGTCACGGATGCGGTCCTCGATCGTCGTCTCGGTGCTGGTCGAGGTGGGGTCCTCCTCGGCCATCGCGGGCACCGCGAAGGCCAGGCCGGTCAGGGTCAGCGCACCGGCGGTGGTGGCGATCACGAGCTTCTTGCGCACGGGAGACTCCTCGTCCGGCGGCCGGGCTCTCCGGCCTTCGCCCCCAGGATGACGCCCGTCCCTGTGACGGAGCTGTCAATGTGTCACGGCGGAGCTGTGGACCCGGCGGGCGGGAGCCGGCCCGGATCTCCCCCGGGCGCCCTCGTGCCCTGCACACACGGGCGAGCAGGCTGTCCGCCGGTGTCGAGCACCCGCACCGCCGTCGTGCGCGCCAGGCCGGCGAGGACGTCGTCGGCGGCGGCCAGCGGCAGCACGTACTTGCGGTCGACGCGGGTCTGCAGCGCCGCCCGCTCGACGAGCTCGGGCAGGCCGACCGGCTCGGGCGATGCGGCGCACGGCAGCGCCGGTGCCGGCGTGCGCACCGCAGCGGCGGTCACGGCCGCACGGGGGCCGGGCGCAGCACCGCAGAGGCGGGCGCCGCCTCCGCCGCGACGGCCGCGGACGCCCGCTCGGGGACCTGCTCGAACCGGACGTCGACCCAGGTGGTGTCGTCGACCAGGTCGACGCGCTGCACGGTCACCTGGTGCGCGCGGGCGCCCAGCAGGGCCTCCAGGTGGCCGGTCAGGGTCGGCTCGTCGGTGACGGCGACGTCCAAGACGATGAGTTGTTGGTGATAACGGCGGACCAGGCGGGGGTGACCGGCGGCCCACAGGACGGCGACGACCAGCGCCACGAGCGCGGCGGTCAGGACCGGCGCGCCGTCGCCCGGACCACCGAGCAGGCCCAGCGCCAGGGCGGCGAAGTAGTAGGCCACCTCGTGCTGGTCGAGCTCCGTGGGGCGCAGCCGGATGATCGACAGGACGCCGAAGAGGCCGAGACCCGGGCCGGCGCCCACACCGCTGCTGCTCAACGCGGCGGAGACGGCGAGGACGCCGACGTTGACGCCGAGGTAGGCCACGACCAGGTCACGGCGGCGGTGGCGGTGGCGGTGGCGCTGGCGCTGGCGCTGGCGCTGGCGGGGGAAGTGGACGCCGAAGGTCAGGACGCCGATGGCGGCGAGGTCGGCGGCGAGGAGTGCGAGGGGTGACATCCGGCTCCCAAGCGGTGGGCAGTCAGCCGTCGGCCGCCGGGGGCACCGTGGGGTCGTGGCCGCCGACCCCCGCTCCCCCGTGCTCGCCCTCGACCACCCCGGCACTGCGGGCCCCGCGCCGGCGCCCGGCCGGCGCCTTCCCTGGGGGCTGCGCTGGCCCTCGCACTGGCGGTCGTGGCGGCGCTGACCCTCGTGCCCGAGGGCTCCGGGTGGGCGTGGGGCGCGCCCTCGACCGAGGTGGACTGGTACCTGACCGGCCTGACGTCGCCGGCCACGCTGCTGCAGCTGATCGGGAACCTGGTGCTGCTGGCCGTCCCCGCGGCACTGGCCGTGCGGCTGTGGCCGGGGATGGCACACCCGGCCCGGCTGGCGGCCGCGGCGCTGGCCGCCGGCGGCACGATCGAGGTGCTGCAGTTCCTCCTGCCGCTGGGCCGGGTGGTCTCTCCCGTCGACGCGCTGCTCAACGCGGCCGGCGCCGTGCTGGCCGGGCTGCTGGCGGCCGCGGCCCACCGGGGACACGTGGGTCAGCACCACCCGGCTCCTCGCGGTCGGCAGTCACCCGGCGCAGCGGACGTCGTCTGCAGCGGGCCGGCCTCCCAACGCCCGGACCGGAGCGCCGTCCCGTCCCGGATCACGCGGACCGGTCGAGCACTGGACGAGAGACCGCTCGCGATATATCGTTAGCGTCATCGACCGGCACTGAGGAGTCCCCGTGTTCCCCTTCCCCACCCCTGAGGGCCCCCCCGGCCCCTGGCAGTCCGGCCGCGGTGCCCACCAGCACCACGCGCGCGGACACCACCCCCACGAGCGCGGCGCGCACGGTCGCGACCGCGGTTTCGGCCCCGGTCCCGGCGCGTTCGGCTTCGGCGGCCCCGGCGGACCCGAGGCCGGCGACCCCGAGGCCCGCGGCTTCGGCCCGCGCGGCTTCGGCCCGCGCGGCTTCGGGCCACGCGGTTTCGGGCCCGGTGGTCCCGGCGGTCCCGAGGGCGGCTGGCGCGGTCGCCGGGGCGGCGGCCGCGGGCGCGCACCGCGCGGTGACGTCCGCACCGCCGTGCTGCTGCTGCTCGCCGAGCAGCCGATGCACGGCTACCAGCTCATGCAGGCCATCGCCGAGCGCAGCGGCGGCCGCTGGACCCCGAGCCCGGGCGCGGTCTACCCGACCATCAGCGCGCTGGAGGACGAGGGGCTGGCCACCGTCACCGCCGACGCCGGCCGCAAGCTCGTGACGCTCACCGAGGCCGGGCGCGCGCACGTCGAGGAGCGCCGCGCCGCCTGGCCCGACCCGTTCGGTGGCGCCCGGGGCGGCGCGGCCGGCCCGGACCTGCGCAGCCTGCTCGAGGAGGTGCACGGCGCGGTGCGCCAGGTGGGCCGGACCGGCTCCGAGGCGCAGCTCGCCGCCGCCGCCGCCGTCCTCGCCGACGCCCGCCGCTCGCTCTACCTGCTGCTCGCCGACGGCGCCGAGGGCCCCGGCGCGACCGACACCGCCGAGACCCCCGGGACCCCCGGGGTCTGATCCGGCGCCTCCCCCACCCCCTCGCCGCGGCGAGCCTGCCGAGCCCCTCCGGCTCCTCCCTCGCGGGGACCCGGGAGGTCGCGGCGGGCGGCCCGGGGTGGCCGGCTCCCGAGCGAGGCGACCTGCTCGACGAGCGGGCCCGGTCCCCGCCCACCGGCCCCGCCGGTGCTCAGCCGAAGCGGACGGGCTGCCCGGTGGCCTCCAGCACCGACATCCACAGGTCGCCGAGCGGGTCGACGTGGTTGCGGCGGCTGACCGCCAGCGCCATCGGGATGTGCACGAAGCGACGCCGGCGCCGCGCCACGATCACCTCGGTGCGCCCGGCCATCGCCGCGTGCACCGCGGCGTGCGCCAGGCGCAGGCAGTAGGCGCTGTCGTAGGGGTTCGCCGGCACGCTGCGGATGGCGTAGCTGGGGTCGAAGTAGCGCACGTTGTTCTCCACGCCGTGCGCGTCGAGGTGCTCGACGATCTTCCTGCGCAGCAGCCGGCCGATGTCGCCGAAGCGCACGTTGCCCGACGCGTCCCGGCCGGGCTCCTCCCCTTCGACGTGCTCCTGCCCGGCGCCCTCGGCCACGACGACGACGGCGTGCCCCCGCTCCTCGACGCGGTGGCGCAGGTTCTCCAGGAACCCGTGCTCCCCGCCCAGCGCGAAGGGCACCTCGGGGATGAGGACGTAGTCGGCGTCGTCCTTGGCCAGGGTCGAGTAGCACGCGATGAAGCCGGAGTGCCGGCCCATGAGCTTGACCAGGCCGACGCCGCCGGGCGCGGAGCGGGCCTCGACGCTGGCCGCGTGGATCGACTTGGTGGCCTCGGACATCGCCGTCTGGAAGCCGAAGCTCTGGTCGATGTAGGGGATGTCGTTGTCGATGGTCTTGGGGATGCCGACGACGGCGACCTTGAGCCCGCGCTCCTCCACCTCGGAGACGACGTCCATGGCCCCGCGGATGGTGCCGTCGCCGCCGATGACGAACAGGATGTTGATGTTGAGGCGCTCCAGCGCGTCGACGATCGCCTCGGGGTCCTGCTTGCCGCGGGAGGTGCCGAGGATCGTGCCGCCCTCGTCGTCGATGTGCATGACGACCTCGGGCGTCAGGTCGAGGACGTCCTCGCCGAACTCGGGGATGAAGCCGCGGTAGCCGTTGCGGAAGCCGACGATCCGCCGGACGCCGTAGTGCCGGCTCAGCTCGAGCACCAGCCCGCGGATGACGTCGTTGAGGCCGGGACACAGCCCACCGCAGGTGACGATGCCGACACGGGTCTTGGCGGGGTCGAAGTAGATCTTCTTGCGGGGGCCGCCGGGCTCGAGGCTCGGCAGCTGGTCGAGGGGCACCCCCCGCTGGCCGATCATGGAGATCGTGTCGTCGAAGAGGATGCGGTCCTCCTCGACGACGGAGTGCTGCGTCGTCTCCCGGGCGCCCAGCCTCGGGGCGAGCGGCGAGTCGATGCGGCAGGGGCCCAGCGTGCGGACGGCGAGGTCCGCGTGGTCGACCATGGGAGGACGCTCCCACACGCACCCAGTCGTCATGACGACTGGGTGCGTGTCGCGCGTCCCGGCGTGTCAGATGGGGAACTCCACCCCCTGCGCCAGGGGCAGCTCACCGGAGTAGTTGATCGTGTTGGTGGCCCGCCGCATGTACGCCCGCCAGGCGTCCGAGCCGGACTCCCGGCCGCCGCCGGTCTGCTTCTCCCCGCCGAAGGCGCCGCCGATCTCGGCACCGGAGGTGCCGATGTTGACGTTGGCGATCCCGCAGTCGGAGCCGTCGGCGGCCAGGAAGCGCTCGGCCTCGGCCTGGTCGGAGGTGAAGATGCTCGACGAGAGGCCCTGGGGGACGTCGTTGTTCATCGCGACGGCCTCCTCCAGCGTCCGGTAGGTCATCACGTAGAGCACCGGCGCGAACGTCTCCTGCCGCACGACGTCGGTCTGCCCGGGCATCCGCACCAGCGCCGGCTCGACGTAGTGGGCCTCGGGCGCCTCCTCGGCCAGCCGTCGCCCGCCGCCGGCGACCACCTCGCCACCCTGCTGCCGGGCGGCCTCGAGCGCGTCCTGCATCGCCTTGTACGCGGCGTCGTGGACGAGCGGACCGACGAGCGTGCCCTCGGCCATCGGTGAGCCGATCGGCAGGTTCCGGTAGGCGGCGGCCACCCGCTCGACGAGCGCGTCGACGACGTCGACGTGGGCGATGACCCGGCGCATCGTGGTGCACCGCTGCCCGGCCGTGCCCGCGGCGGAGAAGACGACGCCGCGGGTGGTCAGGTCCAGGTCGGCCGACGGCGTGACGATCGCGGCGTTGTTGCCGCCGAGCTCGAGCAGCGACCGGCCGAAGCGGTCGGCCACCCGCGGTCCGACCGCGCGGCCCATGCGGGTCGAGCCGGTGGCCGAGAGCAGGGCGATGCCCGGGTGGTCGACCAGGGCCTCGCCGACGTCGGCGCCGCCGAGGACCACCTGGCTCAGGTCCGCCGGGGCGCCGGTCTCGGCGACCGCCCGGTCCAGCAGCGCGGCGGCGGCCAGGGCCGACAGCGGCGCCTGCTCCGAGGGCTTCCACACGACCGGGTCGCCGCACACCAGCGCGATGGCGGTGTTCCACGACCAGACGGCGACCGGGAAGTTGAACGCGCTGATCACGCCGACGACGCCGAGCGGGTGCCAGGTCTCCATGAGCCGGTGTCCCGGGCGCTCGGAGCTGATGGTGCGGCCGTAGAGCTGGCGGGACAGCCCGACGGCGAACTCGCAGATGTCCACCATCTCCTGGACCTCACCGGCCGCCTCGGAGGTGATCTTGCCGACCTCGAGGCTGACCAGGGTGGCGAGGTCGGCCTTGTGCTCGCGCAGCAGCTCGCCGAGGCGGCGCACCAGCTGCCCGCGCACCGGCGGCGGCGTCGTCCGCCAGGTGCCGAACGCCGCGCCGGCCCGGGTGACCACGTCGTCGACGTCCCCGGCGCCGGCCCAGCGGACCGAGGCCAGCGGCGCGCCGTTGACCGGCGAGGTGACCGGGTGGTCGCCGGCGACCGCGTCGAGGTCGACGCCGCAGCGTCCGGCGGCCTCGCGGGCCAGGGTCTGGAGCTCCTCGGCAGTGGGCAGGGCGGTCACGTGCGGCTCCCTCGGGATCGGGATCAGACGATGTTCAGCTCGGGGCGGGCACCCGCGCCGGCGAAGCGGCGGACGTCGAGGGCGGCGACGTCGACGAACGGTTGCTCCCCCAGGTACAGGTCGCGCACCACCTCCCCCACCGCCGGTCCCATGAGGAAGCCGTGCCCGGAGAAGCCGGTCGCGTACAGGAACGTATCGACCCCGCGCGCGCGGCCGATGAGCGCGTTGTGGTCGGGCGTCATCTCGTACAGCCCGGCCCAGCCGGAGGCCACGCCGACGCCGGCCAGCGCCGGGGCCCGCCGCTCGATCGCCTCGCCCAGCCGCGGCAGCCACGCGTCGGAGCGGGTGAGCCGGAAGCCGGGGGTCTCCTCGGGGTCGGACATGCCCAGGAGCAGGCCCTGCCCCTCCCGGTGGAAGTAGAAGGAGGTGGCGAAGTCGATGGTGAACGGGGTGTGCGGGTCCAGCCCCGGCACCGGCTCGGTGACCAGGACCTGCCGCCGCAGCGGGGTCACCGGCAGGTCCACGCCGGCCCACGCGCCGACCTGCGCCGACCAGGCCCCGGCAGCGCAGACGACGGCGTCGGTGCGGACGGTCCCGGCCTCGGTGCGCACCGCGGCGACCCGTCCGTCGACGACGTCGATGCCCGTGGCCGCGCAGTGCGGCACCACGGTGGCGCCCGCGCGGCGGGCCGCCGAGGCGTAGCCGAGGACGACCGACTCGGGGGTGCAGTGACCGTCGGCCGGCGACCACGCGGCGGCCAGCAGGCCCTCGGGGCTGATCAGCGGGGACAGCCGCTGCGCCTCGGCGACGTCGACCATCCGGCTGGGGAGACCCAGGTCGTTCTGCAGGGCGACGGCGGCCGCGAAGTCGGTGACCGCCTCCGGCGTGCCCAGCAGGAAGAGGTACCCGACCGGAGCGAAGTCGATTACCTGGCCGAACCGCGCGGGGAAGTCGCGGAAGGTCTCCAGGCTCCGGGCGCCGAGCGCGACGTTGACCGGGTCGGAGAACATCGCGCGGACGCCGCCGGCGGCCTTGCAGGTCGACCCGGAGCCCAGGGCGTCGCGCTCGACCAGGACGACGTCACGCACCCCGGCCCGGGCCAGCTCGTACGCCGTCGCCAGGCCGACCACTCCGCCGCCGACGACCACGACCGACGCGGACGACGGCACCTGCTGGCTCATCGGGGGCCTCCTGGAGGACGGGTACGGGTCCCCATCCTGGGTGCGCGCCGCCCGCGACACCATCCCCCGGAGGCTCGCTCCCGCCGCCGTCCGTCGGGGGCGGGAGTGTGCACCTGTCGGGGTCGCGGCCGCGTCGACGTCCCCGTCGAGTGCACGACGGCGCCCGAGCGGCCGGCCGACCCCGGGCGTCACCCGCCGAGGGCGGCGACGACCTCCGCGGTGGTGCAGCGGTGGGACAGCAGGCTGTAGTCCAGGGCGGCCAGCGAGCGCCGGGCGGCGTCCTCGTCGACCACCCCGCAGGCGTCCTCGACCACGACCGGCAGGAGGCCGAGGTCGGCGGCGTGCCGGGCGGTCGGCTCGATGCCGATCTCCAGGACGGCGCCGACCAGCAGCAGGGTGGTCACGCCCCGGTCGCGCAGCGCCGCCTCGAGCGGCGTGCCGACCAGCGCCGACATCCCCAGCTTGTCGAACACCGGCTCGCCGTCGACCGGGGCCAGCTCGCCGGTGATGCGGGTGTGCTCGGCGTCCGGCGGGAAGGCGGCGGTGACCGCCTCGGCCCGGTCGGTCCGCTGCCAGGCCATCGCCGTGCGCAGCGCGGTGACCCCCATGTGCGACGGCGGCAGCGACACGTGCCGCACGTAGAACACCGGCACCCCGGACGCGCGGGCCGCCCGCAGCACGTCGTCGATGCGCGCGACGAGCCCCTCGCGGTCCCGGACGTGGGCCAGGATGCCCACCTGCGCGTCGTAGACCAGGACCGCGCTGGCCTCCGGGCGGCACATCTCGGCCACCGTCTCCGGGACGTCCACGCCGAAGGCTCGCTGCATGCCGGGAGCGTCCCAGCCGCGGGCGGCCGCCACCAGCCCCGTACGGCGGCGTCCCCGGCCCGGTGGTAGGCACGGGGCGCAGCCGATCCGGGGAGGCGACGTGCAGGCAGTGGTCTACGAGCGCACCGGCGGGCCCGAGGTGCTCACGGTCCGCGACGTGCCCGACCCGGAGCCCGGGGACGGCGAGGTGCTGGTCGACGTCGAGGCCGTCGGCGTCAACTTCCGCGACGTCTACGAGCGGGAGGGCCGCCCGCCCTACACCGCCGACCCGCCCGCGGTCCTGGGCGCGGAGGGTGCCGGGCGCGTGGTGGGGACCGGGGAGCGGGTCGCCTGGCTCGGCGTCCCGGGCAGTTACGCCGCCCGGGTGGCCGCGCCGCGCGCGGCGCTGGTGCCCGTCCCGGACGACGTGAGCTCCGAGGTGGCCGCCGCCGTGATGCTGCAGGGCTGCACCGCCCGGTACCTGGCCGCCGACTCCCACCCCGTGGCCGAGGGCGAGTGGGTCGTGGTGCACAGCGCCGCGGGCGGGGTCGGGCTGCTGCTCACCCAGCTGGTGCGCGACCGCGGCGGGCACGTGCTGGCGACGACGTCGACGGAGGAGAAGGCGGAGCTGGCGCGGGCCGCGGGCGCCGACGAGGTCGTCGTCGGCTACGACGGCTTCGCCGAGCGGGTGCGCGAGCTCTCCGGCGGCGAGGGCGCCGCGGCGGTCTACGACGGCGTCGGGCGGACGACGTTCGCCGCGGGGCTCGAGGCGCTGCGGCCGACCGGGCGGATGATCGTCTACGGCGCCTCCAGCGGGCAGCCCGAGCCGCTGGAGGTGCAGCGGCTGGCCGCGCACGGCTCGCTCTACGTGCAGCGGCCGACGCTGGCCACCTACACGCGCACCCCGGAGATGCTGCGCGAGCGGGCCGGCGCGGTGCTGGACCTGGTGGCCGCCGGCCGCCTCGACGTCCGCATCGGCGCCCGCCTGCCGCTGGCGCAGGCCCGCCGGGCGCACGAGGACCTCGAGGGCCGCCGCACCACCGGCAAGGTGCTGCTGATCCCCTGACGCCTGCTGCCCTGACGCCTGATGCCCTGGCGCGCGGTCTCACCCGCCCAGGGGGACGACCCGCCACCGCTCGTCCAGTGCGGCCGCGTCGTGGGTGACCAGCAGGACCGTCCGCCGGTCCCCGGCGAGCAGGGCGAGCACGCGGGCGGACAGGTCGGGGTCGAGGTGCGCGGTCGGCTCGTCGAGGAGCAGCACGTCGGCCGGGCTGAGCAGCGCCCGGGCCAGGCCCACACGGGCCCGCTCCCCCGCCGACAGGCGCTCGCCGGCGTCGCCGAGCCAGCCGTCCAGGCCCACCGAGCCGAGCACGGTGCCGAGGCCGACCTCGTCGAGGGCGGCGGCGAGCTCGTCGTCGGAGGCGCCGGGCCGGCCCAGGCGCAGGTTGGCCGCCAGGCTGCCGGCGAGCACCTGCGGCTCCTGCGGCGCCCACGCCAGCCGGGACCGGAGGCCGGCGAGGGACAGCCGGCGCAGGTCGGCGCCGCCGAGCGTGACCCGGCCGGCGTCGGGGTCGTAGGAGCGCAGGGCGAGCGCGAGGACGCTGCTCTTGCCCGCCCCGCTGCGGCCGGTCAGGGCCACCTTGGCGCCGTCGGCCACGGTGAGGTCGAGGCCGGCGACGGCCGGCCGCGCGGACCCCGGGTACGTGAGCGTGACGCCCTCGAGGCGCAGTGCCGACCCGGGCGGCAGCGGCAGGGGCGAGTCCGGGTCGGTCACCGCGGGCGGCAGCTCGCCGAGGGCGCGCACCCGCCCGGCGGCGGCGCGGATCCCGCCGGCGGTGCTCCACGCGGCCCCGAGCCCGCCGACCGCCTCGAAGGCCCCGAGCACCCCGAGCGCGCAGGCGGCCAGCAGCAGCGGGCTCGTCGTCCCGCCGGCGACGTCCTGCCCGACCAGCCACAGCGCCGCGACCAGCCCGAGGCCGGGGACGCCCTCGCGGCAGGCCGTCGTCAGCGCGGCGAGGCGGGCCGCGGCCCGCTCGGCGTCCTCCTGCCGGGCGAGGTGGGCGTCCAGGCCGCGCAGGGCCGTGGCCCCGCCGTCGCCACTGAGGTGGTCGGCCAGGCCGCGCACCAGGTCGAGGGTGTCGGCCGCGACGTCGGAGTCGGCGCGGGCGGCGGCCACCGCCGCCCGCCGGCCGAGGCGCGCGGCCGCGGCCGGCACGGCGACGCCCAGGAGGAGCAGCAGCCCGGCCAGGACGGCGGCCGTGGCCGGCGACACCAGGGCGGTGAGGGTGACCGCCACCCCGCCGGCGACGACGGCGACGCCGGCGGGCACGAGCAGGCGGGCGACGACGCCCTGCAGCTCGTCGACGTCGGCCCGGACCCGCGACAGCAGCTCGCCGCCGCGGGCCCCGGTGAGCGCGGCCGGCGCGAGGGGCGTGAGCCGCTCCAGCAGCCGGGCGCGGACCCCCGCCACCATCCGGAGGGTCACGTCGTGGGTGACCAGCCGCTCGGCGTAGCGCACGGCGGCCCGGGACACGCCGAACAGGCGCACCCCGGTGATCAGCGGCATGAGGGTCAGCAGGGTGGTCGGCCGCTGCGCCGCGCCGGTGATGAGCGCGCCCGAGGTGGCCAGCAGCGCCGCGCCGCACAGCACCGTGAGCGATCCCAGCGCCACCGCGAGCGCCGCCCGCGGGAGCCGGACGAGCCCGAGCACCTCCCTCACCGGGGCACCGCCGGCTCGTGCACCGCGCCGTCCTCGACGGCCACCACGCGGTCGTGCAGCGCCAGCGGCGCGCTCCGGTGGGTGACGGTGACGACGGTGCGCCCCGCCGCGACCTCCTCCAGCGCGGCCAGCACCTCCCGCTCCCCCTGCGGGTCGAGCTGTCCGGTCGGCTCGTCGAGGACGAGCAGGGCGGCGTCCTTGACGTAGGCGCGGGCCAGCGCCAGCCGCAGCCGCTCGCCGCCCGAGAGGCGGGCGGCGTCCTCACCGAGCGGGGTCTGCAGGCCCTGCGGCAGCCGGCGGACGACGTCCAGCAGCCGGGCGCGGGCCAGCGCCTCCTCCACCTCGCCGTCGGTGGCGCCGGGCCGGCCGAGCCGCACGTTGTCCGCGACGCTGCCCGGCAGCAGCCACGGCCGCTCGGGCACGTAGGCCACCGTCGCCCGCCAGGCGTCCGGGTCGAGGTCGGCCAGCGGGAGGCCGTCGACCAGCACGGCGCCCTCGTCGGGGACGGCGAACCCGAGCAGCACCCGGACGAGGCTGGTCTTGCCCGCGCCGCTGGGCCCCACCAGCGCGGTCCGCGACAGCGGCGGCAGGTCCAGGTCGACGCCGGAGAGGGCCGCCCGCTTGCCGTGGCGCAGGGTGACGCCGCGCAGCCGCACGTGCGGGACGCCCGGCGGGACGGCGCGCGTGCCGCGGGCCGGCTCGGGGGTGTCCAGCAGCGCGAACACCCGCTCGGCGGCCGGCCGGCCCTCCAGGCCGGCGTGCCGGTCGGCGCCGAGCGCGCGCAGCGGCGCGAAGAACTCCGGGGTGAGCAGCAGCACCAGCAGGGCGCGCTGCAGTGTCATCTCCGCCTCGAACAGCCGCACGCCCACCGTGACCGCGACCAGCGCGGTGCACAGCACCGCGCCGAACTCGAGCACGAAGCCCGACAGGAAGGCGGTGCGCAGCAGCCTCATCGTGCTGGCGCGGTGCGCCTCGCTGACGTCGGCCAGCCACCGGGTGCTCGTCCGTGCCCGGCCGTAGGCCACGAGGGTCGGCAGCACCCGGAGGGTGTCGACCAGCGCCGACCCGAGGCGGGCGAGCGTCTCCCACGAGGCACGGGCGGCCCGCTCGGCGACGGTGCCGGTCAGCCAGAGGAAGAGGAGCACGAGCGGGCCGGTGAGCAGCAGCAGCACGCCGCTGGCCGGGTCGAGCACCAGCACCGTCGCGGCCACCAGCGGCGGGACGACGGCCGCTGCCACGCCGCCGGGCAGCAGCCGCCCCACGACGCCGTCCAGCTTGCCGACGCCCTCGGTGACGGTGGTGACCAGCTCTCCGCCCCGCTCGCCCTCCACGGCGCGGGGGCCGAGGGCGGCGAGCCTGCGCAGCAGCGCGGCCCGCAGCGTCCGCCGGACCCGAGCGGAGGTCCTCGCGGCGGCGCGGTCGCGGACGGCGAGCAGGCCGGCCCGGGCCAGCCAGGCGGCCAGCGCCCCGGCGAGGACGCCGGCCAGCGCGCTCGGCGTCGCCTCGCCCGTGGCCACCGCGCTGACGAAGGCGGCGACCAGCGACCACTGCACGACGACCAGGACCCACGTCAGCACGCCGAGCACGCCGCAGGTGAGTGCCAGCCGGCGGGGGCCCGGGAGGGCGAGCAGACGTCCTGCTGGACCGTGGCCCATCAACGACCGTGGCCCGTCAGTAGCCGTGGGTGAGGGCGCCCTCGTCGGGGCGGACGCGCTCCCGGAAGACGTAGTAGTTCCAGATCTGGTAGCCGATGATCAGCGGCAGGAAGATCCCGCCCACCCAGGTCATCAGGACCAGCGTGTAGTTCTGGCTCGCCGTCTCCTGCAGCGTCAGGCCGAAGTCCGGGTCGAGGGTCGAGGGCAGCACCTCGCCGCGGGTGAACAGCGCGATGAACACCGTCACCGTGGCGAACAGGACGGTCAGGCCGCTCATGGTGAAGGCCAGGGTGTCCCGGCGCCGGGACAGCGCCAGCCAGATGCTGGCCAGCGTCAGGAACGCGGCCACCGGGAAGACCCACGGGAGGATGCCGAAGTCCTCGAACAGGTCCTCGGTCACGTAGCCCATGACGACGAAGGCGACGATCGCGACCGTGGCCAGCGCGCCCCACCGCAGCGCCGCCGTCCGGGCGCGGTTGTACAGGACGGTGTCCTTGTGCAGGCGCAGCAGCAGGAAGTTCGCGCCGTGCAGCGTGAACAGCAGCAGGGTCGACAGCCCGCCGACGACGGAGAACGGCGTGAACATCTCGGCGAACCCGCCCTGCACCCGGCCCTCGCGGCCCACCGGCAGCCCCTCGATGATCTTGGCCATGATCACGCCCCACAGGAACGAGGGCACGACGCTGCCGCCGAAGGACATCCAGTCCCAGAGGTCGCGCCACCGCTTGCTGTCGACCTGGTTGCGGTACTCGAAGGCCACGCCCCGGAGCAGCAGGGCCAGCAGGATCAGGACGAACAGCGGGTACATGCCGCTGAACACCGCGCCGTACCAGACGGGGAACGTGGAGAACATCAGCCCGGCGGCGGCGATCACCCACACCTCGTTGCCGTCCCAGAACGGCCCGATGGTGCCGGTGAGCGCCCGCTCCTCGGGCTCGGTCCTGGCCAGCGTGGGCCGCAGGATGTCGACGCCGAAGTCGAAGCCCTCCAGGAAGAAGTAGAGGGTGAAGGAGAACGCGATCAGCCAGAACCAGAGCGTGACCAGGTCCACCGTCAGTTCCTCCTCTCGTACCCCTGGTGCCCGACGCTCTCGTAGTCCGGCGCCGGCGCGGCCACCAGCTGCGCCTCCGGCTTGCGGTGGATGCCGGCACGGGCGGTGACCGACAGCAGGTAGACGTCCAGCCCGATCAGCGCCAGGTACACCACCCACAGGCCGATCAGGCCGGCCAGCACCTCACCGGCGGTGTTGGCGCTGACACCCTCGGTGACGGTGAGCTCGCCGTAGACCATGAACGGCTGGCGGCCCATCTCGGTGACGATCCAGCCGGTGAAGTTGGCGATCCACGGCAGCGGGATGAACAGCACCAGCGCGCGCAGGAACCAGCGGGTGGTGTCGATGCCCTCCCTGCGCCGCCACCAGAGGAACAGACCGAGGAACGCCGTCGCCAGCAGCAGCGAGCCGATGGCGACCATGATCCGGAACGACCAGTACACCCAGGTGACCGGCGGGATGTAGTCACCCTCGCCGTAGAGCTCCTGGTACTCCTCGTTGAGCGGGATCAGCCCCTCGTACCGGCCCTCGAGGCTGTTGTAGGCCAGCACCGACCCGACGATGGGGATCTCGATGTTGAACGAGTTCTCCTGCGCCTCCTCGTCGATGAACGCGACCAGCGACCACGGGGCCGGGGAGTCCGACGTCTCCCACTGCGCCTCCATCGCGGCGAACTTCATCGGCTGGTCCTCGCGGGCGGCCTGGCCCGCGGTGTGCCCGCTGACGATGGAGAACACCGTGCCGATGGCGGCGAAGACCAGCCCGATCCGCAGCGAGCGGGAGTAGACGTCGGTGTCCTGGCGGCGCAGCAGGTGGAAGGCGCTGATACCGAGCACGAAGAACGCCGCGACCACCCAGGCGCTGCCCTGCACGTGGAAGAAGTAGAGCCAGGCCTTGTAGTTGAAGACCACCGCGGAGAAGTCGGTCAGGCGGGCCTGGCCGTCGACCACCTCGTACCCGACCGGGTGGTGCATCCAGGCGTTGGCCAGCACGATCCAGAAGGCGCTGATCTGGGTGCCGATGGCGACCAGCCAGATGCTGCCCAGCCGCATCCAGGGCTTGAGCTTGTCCTTGCCGAACCACCACAGCCCGATGAAGGTGCTCTCGAGGAAGAACGCCATGAGCACCTCGAGCGCCAGCGGGACGCCGAAGATGTTGCCGACGAAGTCGGAGAACTCGCTCCAGTTCATCCCGAACTGGAACTCCTGGACGATGCCGGTCACCACGCCCACGGCGAAGTTGATGAGGAAGAGGTGCCCGAAGAAGTTCGTCATCTTCTCGTAGACGTGGCGCCGGTCCTCGCGGACGTAGGCGATCGTCTCCATCACCGCGATGAGGAACGCCAGTCCGACGGTCAGCGAGACGAAGAAGAAGTGGAAGATGCTCGTCGAGGCGAACTGGAACCGCGAGAGCTCGACGACGTCCAAGGGGCATGCCTCGTTCCGTGTGGCCGGGCGCCGGGTGACGACACGGGGCTGGTTGCGGAGGAGCAGGCGTCCGGGGAGGCCAGCGTGTCACGCGCCGGGCCGGGCGGCACCGTGGATGCGCTCGCAGACGGGGGCGTTCCACTCGGGCTCCGAGGGTGCCGATGAGAGGGGCATGCGTGCCAGCTCCGTCGCCACCGCCCTCGCCGCCTTCGCCGCCGGGATGACCGCCTCGGCGGCCCTGCGCCGGCTCGCCGCCCCCAGCGTCCCCGCGCCGGCGGCCGCCGTCCCCGCCTCCTCCCCC
>NZ_JBFNXQ010000070.1:0-27627 GCF_041018925.1 Geodermatophilus maliterrae | reverse complement strand
ACGTCGAGGACGGCGCCGGAGACGGTGCGCGCCCGTCCCCGCCCGGCGGCGGGGCTGACGAGGACGGCGACGTCGGTACCGGCGCTCACCCGGCTCCCTCCCTGCCTCCCGGCCCCGCACCGGCCCGACGGCGTGGTCGCGCCGGAGGACCGCGGCGGCCCGGGCCCTCAGCCGCGGGAGCGGGCGCCCGGGCGGTCGGCCGCGTCGGTCGCGGCGGCGTCGTCCCGGCGCAGGTCGTCGCGCGGGGTCGGCGCGGCGTCGAGGTGCGAGGGCCGGGCGTCGAGCGGCGAGGCCTCGTCGTCGGCGACGTCGTGGAAGTGCTCGTGTGCCTCGCGCCGGGCGCGCCGCTTGTCCACGATCCGGGCGATCTGGATGGCCAGCTCGAAGAGCAGCACCATCGGCAGCGCCATGGCGAGCATGGTGAAGGGGTCCTGCGTCGGCGTGATGAACGCGGCGAACACGATGGTCAGGAAGAAGATCCAGCGCCGGCTCCTCGCGAGCACGGCGTGGCTGAGGACGCCCACCAGGTTGAGCGCCACGGCGATCAGCGGCAGCTCGAAGCTGAGCCCGAAGGCCACCAGCAGGCTGATGACGAAGCCCAGGTAGTCAGGGGCGGTGAGCTGGAAGGCCACCTCGTCCCCGGCCAGCCCGAGCAGCAGCTCCAGGCCCTTGTAGAGGGTGACGTAGGCCAGCACCGCGCCGAGGGCGAACAGCGTGGTGGAGGCCGCGACGAAGGTGACCGCGTACCGCTTCTCGTTGCGCTTGAGCCCGGGGGTGATGAAGGCCCACAGCTGCCAGAGCCAGAACGGCGAGGACAGCACGGCCCCGGCGATCAGGCCGATCTTCAGCCGCAGCAGGACGCCGCCGAAGACGTCGAGCACCACCAGCCGGCAGTTGTCGTCGCCCTGGAAGCGGAGCTCGGCGGGCAGCGAGCAGTAGGGCTCGCTGAGGAAGGTGAGCAGGCCGTGGTCGTACCAGAGGAAGCCGGCGACGGCGCCCAGCGCGAGGGCCAGCAGCGCCTTGGCGACCCGGTTGCGCAGCTCGGTGAGGTGCGCGACGAGGGTCATCGTCGCCTCGGGGTCGCGCGGGGGCCGGCGGCGCCGGCGTCCGCGCGGCTCGGGCCCGCTCACGTCGCTGCTCCGGGGAGCGGTCAGCGGGGGTCGGCGGCGCCGGGCTGGCCGGCGCGCGCCCGGAGCTCGGCCGCGCGCGCCTCGGCGGCGGCCGCCTCGGCCTCGAGCGCGGCACGGCGGTCGGCGTCGGAGGCGTCGAGCTGGGCGGGGGTGGGACGGCTGCGGTCGTCGTCCTTCATGCCCTTCATCTCGCCCTTGAAGATGCGCAGCGAACGGCCGAGCGAGCGCGAGGCGTCGGGCAGCTTCTTGTACCCGAACAGCAGCAGGATCGCGAGGATGATCAGGATGATCTCCGGCGCGCCGAGGTTCATGCGTCCTCCAGGTCGAGGGGGCGGGGGCGATGCTACGCCGCAGGGTGTTCGTCCCGGGGGTCCTCGGCGGACGGCTCGCGGCGCCGGCGCGTGGTGTTCGCCGGGCGTTCAGCCGGTGTGCGCCGTCCGGGCGGCCGGCGTCCGCTCGTCGGCCGCCTGCAGCGCGGCCGCCCGGGCGGCGGTCGCCTGCACCTGCTCCAGCAGCGGCACCACCTCCCGCTCCGCGGCCTGCAGCTCGCGGCCGAGCCGCCGGAACGCGCCGAGCACGGCGTGCACGAGCGCGCCGAGGACGACCAGGGACAGCACGACGACGACGATGCAGACCACGAGCAGCAGCACGGCGACGACCCTAGGCCCCGGGGGTCACGCCGGCGCCGGCCGCGTACCGGTCCAGCGCGGCGCGGGCGTCGGCGGCGACGGCGGCGGCCAGCTCGGCCGGCTCGTCGACCGTGGCCGCCCCGCCGAGGGAGGCCACCAGCCGGCGGGCCCAGGCCAGGTCGGCGGTGCGCAGGGCGACGGCCAGCCCGCCGGGCGGGTCCGGGACCTCGCGGGCGTCCTCGACCGGGTAGTACTCGGCCACCCAGCGCGCGGTGCGGGCCAGCCGCAGCCGCACCACCGGCGACCCGGGCTCGGGCTGGTAGAGGCCGGACTCGACGTCGCGCGGCGCGGCCTGCGGCGGCGGGGCGGCCGGCTCGTCGAGCACCCGGACGTCGTCGATGCGGTCCAGCCGGAACAGCCGGACGCCGGCGACCTCCCGCGACCACGCCTCCAGGTACCACCGGCCGTCGACGAGCAGCAGCCGCATCGGGTCGACGGTGCGCTCGGTGCGCTCGTCGCGGGTGGGCACGTAGTAGTGCAGGTGCAGCGCCCGCTCGCGCTCCAGCCCGTCGCGGACGACGGCGAGGGCCTGCTCGCGGGCGTCGACCGACAGCGCCACCGGGGTGACCCGCTCGGCGGCGTGCCCGGCGGCGGCCGACACCTTGGCCAGCGCGCGGCTGACCGCCTCCTGCTCGGCCAGGCCGGGCAGGTCGAGCAGCGTGCGCAGCGCGACCACCAGGGCCACGGCCTCGTCGGTGGTCAGCCGCAGCGGGCGGACCATGCCGGCGGTGAAGGTGACCCGGACGCGGTCGCCCTCGAAGGCCAGGTCGATGAGGTCACCGGGGCCGTAGCCGGGCAGGCCGCACATCCACAGCAGGTCCAGGTCGCGGCGCAGCTGCCGCTCGGGGACGCCGAAGTCCCGCGCGGCCTCGGCGAGGGGGACGCCCTCCGGCCGGGCGGTGAGGTAGGGGACGAGCGAGAGCAGCCGGGTCATCCGCTCGTTGGTCGCCGGGCCGGTCACGCTCCCTCCCCCATGGCCGCCAGGCGCGTCAGCCGCTCGACGACGGCGGCGCGCACCGCCTGCGGCGACTCCACGACGACGTCGGGGCCGTAGGCGGCCAGCTGGTCGGCCAGCCGCCACGGCTCGGTGGTGCGCAGCTGCAGCCGGTCGTCCCCGTCCTCGGCCGGCCCGAGCGGCGTCGCCCAGCGGCGCAGGCCCACCGCACCCCCCGGGCGGGCGCGGACCACCACCAGGTGCTCCTCTCCCCCGGCCTGGCGGGCGACCAGCGCGGACAGCTCGACGTCGGCCGGCGGCTCGAACGCGCCCTCCGGACCGGTGGCCTTCGGCGTGCCCACCACCCGGGACAGGCGGAACGCCCGCGGCGCCTGCCGGTCGAGGTCCAGGCCCACGAGGTACCAGCGCCCGTGCCAGGCCACCACCCCCCAGGGCTGCACGTGCCGACGGGCCGGGGTGTCCTCGTCGGGACGGCGGTAGTCGAACTGCAGCACCCGCCGGTCGCGGGCGGCGGCGTAGCAGGGCTCGAAGGCCGGCTCGTCGGAGTCCAGCCGTGGCTGCACGGGCAGCGCGCGGTCGGCGTCGACGTCGACGCCGGCGGCGCGCAGCTTGACCAGGGCGCTGTGCGCGGCCCCGGCCAGCTGGGCGGACTCCCACAGCCGCAGCGCCAGGCCGACGGCGGCGGCCTCCTCGCCGGTGAGGGTGATCTCGGGCAGCTCGTAGTCGGCGCGGGCGATGCGGTAGCCGTCCTCGGTGTCGAAGACGCTGGTGCGGCCGGTCTCCAGCGGGACGCCCATCTCCCGCAGCTCCGCCTTGTCCCGCTCGAACATGCGCTTGAACGCCTCGTCGGCGCGGGCGCTACCGTCGTCGGGCTCGTAACCGGGCACGATCGCCCGGATGCGGGCCGCCGTCACGTACTGCCGGGTACCCAGCAGGGCGATGACCAGGTTGACCAGCCGCTCCGCCCGTTTCGCCGACACGCGCCCCAGCCTAGACAAAGGACCCCCTGCCCCCCGCTGCTCGCACGCTCGCAGCGGGCCCCCGCAGGGGGCCACGCGAGGCGCGGGGGGCACCGGGGTCCTTACTCTCCCCTCGTGGGGGAGAACCAGACGGCGGTGCACCGGATCCGATGGCGACGCGGGCGGGTGACCGCCACCGGGCGCAGCTGGCGCGACGCCCTCGAGCTCACCGTCGAGGTGCCCGGCGACGGCGCGGTCCGCTCGCTGGCCCACCCGTCGCTGGTCGGCGTCCCCGAGGTGGGCGACGAGGTGCTGCTCAACACCACCGCCTGGGCGCAGCGCCTGGGCACCGGCGGCTACGCGCTCGTCGTCGCCGTCCCCGACCGGCTGCCGCCGGACCCCACCGGCCCCGGCCACCTGGTCAAGGCCCGGTACACGCCGCTGCAGGTGAGCGTGCAGGGCGTCGACGAGCAGGACACCGAGCACCACACGGCGATCGCCGAGGCCGAGGACCTCGGCGGCATGCCCGTGGTCGTGGCCGACCTGCACTCGGCGCTGCCGGCCGCGCTGATCGGCGTCTTCGCCACCGACCCCGACCTCAAGGTCGCCTACGTCATGACCGACGGCGGCGCGCTGGTGGCCGGGTTCTCCCGCACGCTGCACACGCTGGCGCCGTCGCTGACCGGCGTGGTGACCGTGGGCCAGGCCTTCGGCGGCGACCTGGAGGCGGTCACCCTGCACACCGGGCTGCTGGCGGCCAAGCACGTGCTCGGCGCCGACGTCACGGTCGTCACGCAGGGGCCGGGCAACCTGGGCACCGGGACGTCGTGGGGTTTCTCCGGCGTGGCCGCCGGGGAGGCGTGCAACGCCGTCTCGGTGCTGGGCGGTGAGCCGGTCGGCGCGCTGCGGATCTCCGACGCCGACCCGCGTCCGCGCCACCGCGGCGTCTCGCACCACTCGCTGACCGCGTTCGGCCGGGTGGCGCTGGCCGGGGTGACCCTGGTCGCGCCGCGCGGGCTGGGCTCGGAACTCGGCCAGCAGGTCGAGGAGGACCTCGCCGGGCAGCCCGAGCGCAACGAGGTCGTGTGGGTGGACACCGACGGGCTCGACGAGGCGCTGCAGCTCTCGCCGGTGACGCTGTCGACCATGGGCCGGGGCTGGCCGGAGGAGCGCGCCTACTTCCTGGCCGCCGCGGCCGCCGGCCGCTACGCCGCACTCCAGGTGCCCTACTGACCGTCGGCCTCACGGCCTCCACCGCGGCCAGGTGCCGTCCCCCGGCTGCGCGGAGCCCTCCCGTCGCACCGCGCCGGGGAGCCTCCGGCCCCCGCGCCGCGGCGCGACCCTCGCAGGGCGGCTCCGACGTCCCTCGCGGACCCCTCCGGGTCACATGGAGGCGATGAGCTTCTCCACGCGCTCGTCGACGCTCTTGAACGGGTCCTTGCACAGCACGGTGCGCTGGGCCTGGTCGTTGAGCTTGAGGTGCACCCAGTCGACGGTGAAGTCGCGCCGCTTCTCCTGGGCCTTGCGGATGAACTCGCCACGCAGCTTGGCGCGGGTGGTCTGCGGCGGCACGTTCTTGGCCTCGAAGACGCGCGGCTCGTGCGCCACCCGCTCCACCTGCCCGGCGCGCTCGAGCAGGTAGTACAGCCCCCGCTTGCGGCTGATGTCGTGGTAGGCGAGGTCCATCTGGGCCACCCGCGGCGAGGACAGGGTCAGGTCCCGCTTGGCGCGGTAGCGCTCGATGAGCGAGAGCTTGGTGGCCCAGTCGATCTCGCGGTCGATGAGCGAGAGGTCCTCGGTGTCGACGGCCTTGAGCACCCGGCCCCACAGCTCCAGCATCTGCCGGTGCACGGGGCCGAAGCCCTCGCGGTCGACGAACTCCGCGGCGCGGGAGTGGTACTCGGCCTGGATCTCCAGCGCCGACATCTCCCTGCCGTTGGCCAGGCGGACCTTGCGGCGGCCGGTGATGTCGTGGCTGATCTCGCGGATGGCGCGGATCGGGTTCTCCAGCGACATGTCCTTGATCGGGACGCCGGCCTCGATCATCCGCAGCACGAGGTCGGTGATGGTGACCTTGAGCAGCGTCGTCGTCTCGTTCATGTTCGAGTCGCCGACGATGACGTGCAGCCGCCGGTACCGCTCGGCGTCGGCGTGCGGCTCGTCGCGGGTGTTGATGATCGGCCGCGAGCGGGTGGTCGCCGAGGAGACGCCCTCCCAGATGTGCTCGGCCCGCTGGCTGACGCAGTAGATCGCCCCGCGCGGGGTCTGCAGCACCTTGCCGGCGCCGACGACGAGCTGGCGGCTGACCAGGAACGGGATGAGGACGTCGGCCAGCCGGCTGAACTCCCCGTGCCGGCCGACCAGGTAGTTCTCGTGGCAGCCGTAGCTGTTGCCGGCCGAGTCGGTGTTGTTCTTGAACAGGTAGATGTCGCCGGTGACGCCCTCCTCGGCCAGCCGCTGCTCGGCGTCGACCAGCAGGCCCTCGAGGATCCGCTCGCCGGCCTTGTCGTGGACGACCAGCTCGGTGAGGTCGTCGCACTCGGCGGTGGCGTACTCGGGGTGACTGCCGACGTCGAGGTAGAGCCGCGAGCCGTTGCGGAGGAACACGTTGGAGCTGCGCCCCCACGAGACCACGCGCCGGAACAGGTAGCGCGCGACCTCGTCCGGGGACAGCCGTCGCTGCCCGCGGAAGGTGCACGTGACGCCGTACTCGGTCTCGATCCCGAAGATCCGTCGGTCCACGGACCGAGCCTAGGCGCCGCGTGCGACTCCGGCCGGTTCCCGGCGCCGCGGGCCGGTCAGGACCTCGCGCCCCCGTCGGTGCCGCCGTCGGTGCCGCCGCCCTCGCCGTCGGCCGGACCGGACTGCGGGCCGCTGCCCTCCCCCGAGCCGCCGGTGCCACCGGCCGTGTCGGGAGCCGCCGGGTCACCCAGTCCCGCCGGGGTGCCCGGCTGCGGGGTGCTCGGTGTGTGCGCGGCGGTGGCGCCCTCCGAGGCCTCCCCGGCCGCCCGGTCGCCCAGCAGCGTGCCCAGGGCCGCGCCGACGACCCGCCGGAAGGCCCGCTTGGGCCGGCGGCGGTCGAGGACGGCGACCTCGAGCTGGCCGGCCGCGAGCAGGCTGCCGTCCCCGTCGCCCCCCGACCTCGCCGGGCTGACGGCCGACAGCGCCCGGACGCCGGTCATGAGCGCCTCGCCGAGGTCCAGGCCGCGGCGGAAGTTGTCCCGCAGGTGGCCGGTGACGGCCTCGGCCTGCCCGCCCATGACGACGAAGTCGGGCTCGTCGACGATCGACCCGTCGAAGGTGAGCCGGAAGAGCTGGTCGGTCTCGGAGCTGTCCCCGACCTCGGCCACGCACAGCTCGACCTCGTAGGGCTTCATCTGCTGGGTGAAGATCTCGCCCAGGGTCTGCGCGTAGGCGTTGGCGATGACCCGCCCGGTGACGTCGCGGCGGTTGTAGGAGTAGCCGCGCACGTCGGCGAGCCGGACACCGGCCACCCGCAGGCTCTCGAACTCGCTGTAGCGGCCCACGGCGGCGAAGCCGATCCGGTCGTAGAGCTCGCCGACCTTGTGCAGGGTCGAGCTGGGGTTCTCGGCGATGAACAGCACGCCCTCGGCGTAGGTGAGCACGGCGACGCTGCGACCGCGGGAGATGCCCTTGCGGGCGTACTCCGAGCGGTCGCGCATCAGCTGCTCGGGCGAGGCGTAGTACGGCATGGTCATGGCGGTCAGCCCTGTCCCTCGGCGGCGGCCCGCTCGTCGATGACGGTCTTGGCGACGCCGGCGACCTCGTCGTCGGCCAGGCGGACGGCGCCCTCGGCGTCGACCCGGTAGACGATCGGGTAGAGCCGGCGCACCGGGTCGGGGCCGCCGGTGGCCGAGTCGTCGTCGGCGGCGTCGTAGAGCGCCTCGACCAGCGTGCGGGTGGCGGCGTCGCCGCCCAGGCCCGTGCGCCACGTCTTCTTCAGCGAGTTCTTGGCGAACAGCGAGCCCGAGCCGACGGCAGCGTAGCCGCGCTCCTCGTAGTTCCCGCCGGTGACGTCGTAGCTGAAGATCCGGCCCGGCGTGGTGCCGGGCGCGGCGTCGAGGTCGTAGCCGGCGAACAGCGGGACGACGGCCAGGCCCTGCAGGGCGGCGCCGAGGTTGCCGCGGATCATCTGCGCCAGCCGGTTGGCCTTGCCGTCGAGGCTGAGCGTCAGGCCCTCGATCTTCTCGTAGTGCTCGAGCTCGACCTGGTAGAGCTTCACCATCTCGATGGCGATGCCGGCGGCGCCGGCGATGCCGATCACCGACCAGGAGTCCGCCGGGTAGACCTTCTCGATGTCACGGCTGGAGATGAGGTTGCCCATCGTGGCGCGACGGTCGCCGCCCATGAGCACGCCGTCGGCGTAGGTGACCGCCACGATGGTGGTGCCGTGCGGGGTGAGGTCCCCGACCGGGATCTGCGGCACCGGCCGCCTGCCGGGCAGCAGGTCGGGGGCCGCGGAGGCCAGGAAGTCGGTGAACGAGGAACCCACCCGGTCCAGGTAGGCGGGCGGGAAGCCGCTCCGGCCGGTGTGCGACTGGCTCAACCCGTCCACCCTCTCCGCCCCTCACGGGGTGCTGTCCGCGCTGTCCGGCAGCCCCTCGCAGGCCCCCGTCGGTCGTCGCCCGCGCACCGGTCCGGGGACCGGCGGCGGCGTCAGGACGACCCTACCGGCGGGGCCGACGGCCCACCCGGGGCGCGGTCGGAGGCCGCCAGGGACCGGTTCCGGCACCGGGGTGCTGCGCTGACGGGCAGGACCGGGGACGCCGGACCCCGGGGCGACGGGTCAGACCCCGGCCGCCGGCGGCGGTCCGGCGGGGCGGCTGTGCCGGGCTCGGTGGTAGGCGACGTACTCGGCCGCGGCGTACAGGAACTGCGGATCGTCCCGGAACTGGCCCAGGCCGCCGTTGCAGTTGAAGCGGAGCAGGGCGCGGACCCTCCCGGTCACGTGGTCGTGGTCGACGTGCTCCGCCGGCGCGACCTCGCAGATGGCGCAGAGCCCGCGCTGGTCGGCGAGCACCGCATCGGCCTCCTCGGCCGTCATCCCGTACCGCCGCTTCAGGTGGTACGTCCGCGACCCGCCCATCCTGTCCTTGGACGCCTTGCCTCGGGCGTTGTGGCACGGCTTGCAGTACGGAGCACGTCCGGAGGGCTGGCTCGCGTTGCGGACGAAGTCCTGCAACGGCTTGACAGAGCCGCAGTCGGGGCACCACTTGTGACCGCCGGGCACGTCGATGGCACGCCTGTGTCGAGACCTCGGCGGTCCCTTCCGGGCGTCCTTCGCATGCAGCAGGCGTCGGCGTGCGTGCACCTTGCAGTAGAAGCTGAGGCCGTCGTGCCGGGTGCGGTCGAGCGAGAACTCAGCAGTCGGCCTCAGCTCACCGCAGTCCCGACAGAACTTCCGGGTGACCATTCTCTACCATTCTCAGAATGGCCTATTGGCCCCCCTTCTGCACGTAGCTCCTCACGAATTCCTCGGCGTTCTCCTCGAGGACGTCGTCGATCTCGTCGAGAATGGCGTCGACGTCCTCGGACATCTCCTTGTGCCGCTCGGCGACCTCGGCGTCGACCGACGCCTCGACCTCGTCGGTGTCCTCACGAGAACGGGTCGTCCGCTGCTGCCCGCCGGTGTCCCTGGTGGCCATGTGCCCTCCCCTGGTGCGCGCCGAGTGCGTGCTGGGGCCGAAACTACCCGCAGGTACCGACAGCTGTCGGCGCCTGCGACCCGGTCGTGGACGCGTCGACGCAGTAGTTAGGGATAACGGTCGAGGCGCCGCCGTGCTCAGTCCGCCGTGCTCAATCCGCCGTGCTCAGTCCGCCGCGCCCAGCCGGCTCAGCAGCGACGCCCTGATCGCCGGCCGGGAGCCGAACACGAGCAGGAACACCGCCTCCCGCGCCGTCCGCTCGGCGTCGCTGCCGGCGCGGACCGCCCCGCTCCCCGTGGCCGCCACCAGCGCGCCGGCCGCACGGTGCGCCAGCGCCGCCGCCTCCGCGCGGGCGTCCGGCAGCTCCTCGGGCGTGGCGGCGTCGAGCCGTGCGCGGACGGCGGCCAGGTCGCCGTCCAGCGGCGAGGGCCCGATCAGCCGGGTGCAGCGCAGCGCCAGGCCGAGCGCCAGCGACCCGTTGACCCGCAGCGTGGCCGCGTCCGCGGCCAGCCACCCGGCCAGTGGCGCCCGGTGCACCAGCCGGTCGGCCGGCACCCGGTGCCCGGCGAGCCGCAGCTCCACCGTGGCGCTCGCCTGCACCGCGACCATCCGCTGCGACCCCACGGCCAGGGTCGGCCCCTCGACCGCGTCGGCCAGCACGAGGACCACGTCGTCGCCGTGGCGGGCGGCCACCAGGACGACGTCGACGGCGCCCCAGCCGGTCACCCACGGGACCGCGCCGTCCAGGACGAGGTCCCCGCCGTCCGGCCGCACCCGGATCGCCGGCGGGCCGGGCCGCACCGCCGCCTGCAGCGCGATCCCGGCCCGGAGCCGGCCGGCGCAGAGGTCGGCGAGCCGCGCGCGCACCGGCGGCGGGCCGTGCGCGGCCACCCGCACGACCACGCCCAGGTGCTGCAGCCACACGAACGTCGTGGCGAGGTCGCCCGCGGCCAGCTCCTCGACGACCGCGGCCACCGTCGCCACGTCGGCGCCCAGCCCGCCCGACGAGCGCGGGCCGGTCAGCCCGTACAGGCCGGCCGCGGCCAGCGCGTCGAGGTGCCCGCTCGGCAGCACCCCGGTCGCGTCCACCGCCCCGGCGGCCGGCGCGAGCACGTCGGCGGCCAGCTCCCGCGCGACGGCCTCCTCCCGGGTCCCGCCGCGAGCGTGCGAGTGCTGGGGAGGAGGAGGAGGTCCTCCCATCAGCCGCCGGTGATCGTGTCGACCAGCTCCTGCGCCGACGACGTCGACTCGAAGAGCAGGCCGACGTGCTCGCGGGTGCCGCGCAGCGGCTCCATCGTCGGGATGCGCACCAGGTTCTCCCGGCCGAGGTCGAAGACCACCGAGTCCCACGACGCGGCGGCCACCTGGGCCGGGAAGCGCCGGAGGCACTCGCCGCGGAAGAACGCCCGGGTGTCCGACGGCGGGGTGACCATCGCGCGGGTCACCTCGTCGTCGGTGAGCAGCCGCTGCATCGACCCGCGCGCCACCAGCCGGGAGTAGAGGCCCTTGTCCGGGCGGACGTCGGCGTACTGCAGGTCCACCAGCTGCAGCCGGGAGTCGCCCCAGTCCAGGCCGTCCCGGGCGCGGTAGCCCTCGAGGAGGCGCAGCTTGGCCGGCCAGTCCAGCCGGTCGGCGCAGCGCATCGGGTCGACGGCGAGGTCGTCGAGCACCTCGGCCCAGCGGCGCAGCACGTCGCTGGTCTGCTCGTCACCGGCGCCGGTGCGGTCGACGAAGCGCTCCGCCTGGTCGAGGTAGGCCCGCTGGACGTCGAGGGCGGTCATCCGGCGCCCGTCGCGCAGCCGCACCCGGGTGGCCAGCGTCGGGTCGTGGCTGACCGCCTGCAGCGCCGCGACCGGCTCCTCGATCGAGAGGTCCTCGGTCAGCGCCCGGGCCTCGATCATCGCCAGCACCAGCGACGTCGTCCCGACCTTGAGGTAGGTCGCCAGCTCGGCGAGGTTCGCGTCGCCGATGATCACGTGCAGGCGGCGGTACTCGTCGGGGTTGGCGTGCGGCTCGTCGCGGGTGTTGATGATCGGCCGCTTGAGCGTCGTCTCCAGGCCCACCTCGACCTCGAAGAAGTCGGCACGGGAGGAGATCTGGAAGCCCTTGGTGCGGCTCTCGGTGCCGATGCCGACCCGGCCGGCGCCGGCGAACACCTGCCGGGTCACGAAGAAGGGGATGAGCCCGCGGATGATGTCGATGAACGGCGTCCGCCGGTCCATCAGGTAGTTCTCGTGCGCGCCGTAGCTGGCGCCCTTGCCGTCGGTGTTGTTCTTGTACAGCTGGATCGGCTGGGTCCCCGGGATGCGCGCGGCCCGGCGGGCCGCCTCGGCCATCACCCGCTCCCCCGCCTTGTCCCAGACGACGACGTCGCGCGGGTTGGTGACCTCCGGCGTCGAGTACTCCGGGTGCGCGTGGTCGACGTAGAGCCGCGCGCCGTTGGTGAGGATGACGTTGGCCATCCCCGAGTCCTCGTCGAGGTCGGTGTGGTCCAGCGCGTTGGCCGGCGAGAGGTCGAAGCCGCGGGCGTCGCGCAGCGGCGACTCCTCCTCGAAGTCCCAGCGTGGCCGCCGGCGGGTCGGGGCGTCGGCCACCGCCCAGGCGTTGACCACCTGGCTGGACAGGGTCGTGGGGTTGGCCGTGGGCTGCCCGGGGACCGAGATGCCGTACTCGACCTCGGTCCCCATGACCCGGCGCACGCTCATGCTCCCGAGACTAGGCGCCGCCCCGCGCCGCGCTCCGGGGCGCCGGGCGGAGTCCCCGGCGCCCCTCCTGGTGACGTGCCGGAGCGGCCCTGCTGCAGGGCCCCACGCCGAGCTCGCGAGGCGTGGGGGCAGCAGGGTCCTTCCTCAGAGGTACTGGCCGGTGTTGGTGGCCGTGTCGATGGCGCGGCCGGAGTCGTTGCCCTTGCCGCTGATGAGCGTGCGGATGTAGACGATCCGCTCGCCCTTCTTGCCCGAGATCCGCGCCCAGTCGTCGGGGTTGGTGGTGTTGGGCAGGTCCTCGTTCTCCTTAAACTCGTCGACGCAGGCCTGCATGAGGTGACCGACCCGCAGACCGCTCGACCCGGTCTCCAGGCTCTCCTTGATGGCCATCTTCTTCGCGCGGTCGACGATGTTCTGCAGCATGGCGCCGGAGTTGAAGTCCTTGAAGTACAGGACCTCCTTGTCGCCGTTGGCGTAGGTCACCTCGAGGAAGCGGTTCTCCTCGCTCTCGGTGTACATCCGCTCGACGGTGCGCTGGATCATCCCCTGGATGGTCGCCTCGCGGCTGCCGCCGTTCTCGGCGAGGTCGTCGGGGTGGATGGGCAGCGTGGTCCTGAGGTACTTGCTGAAGATGTCGCGCGCGGCCTCGGCGTCGGGACGCTCGATCTTGATCTTCACGTCGAGCCGGCCCGGCCGCAGGATCGCCGGGTCGATCATGTCCTCGCGGTTGGAGGCGCCGATGACGATGACGTTCTCCAGGCCCTCGACGCCGTCGATCTCGCTGAGCAGCTGCGGGACGATCGTCGACTCGACGTCGGAGGACACGCCCGAGCCGCGGGTGCGGAAGATCGAGTCCATCTCGTCGAAGAACACGATGACCGGGGTTCCCTCGCCGGCCTTCTCCCGGGCGCGCTGGAACACCAGCCGGATGTGCCGCTCGGTCTCGCCGACGTACTTGTTGAGCAGCTCGGGGCCCTTGATGTTGAGGAAGTAGGACTTGGCCTGCCCCTCCCCCTTCACCGCGGAGACCTTCTTGGCCAGCGAGTTGGCCACCGCCTTGGCGATGAGCGTCTTGCCGCAGCCGGGTGGGCCGTAGAGGAGGATGCCCTTGGGCGGGCGCAGCTCGTACTCGCGGAACAGGTCGGCGTGCAGGAACGGCAGCTCGACGGCG
Source organism: Geodermatophilus maliterrae (assembly GCF_041018925.1). Classification (NCBI taxonomy): domain Bacteria; kingdom Bacillati; phylum Actinomycetota; class Actinomycetes; order Geodermatophilales; family Geodermatophilaceae; genus Geodermatophilus; species Geodermatophilus maliterrae. Next base: position 14,352 of record NZ_JBFNXQ010000070.1, on the reverse strand, counting down.
TCGCGGATCTGCTCGATCTGCCGGGAGAGGCCACCGATGTCGGAGTAGTCGATGTCGGGGACCTCCTCGAGGACGAGCTCCTCGACCTCGCTCTTGGGGATCCGCTCGTAGACGTAGCCCGACCTCGACTCCAGCAGCAGCGAGTCGCCCACCCGCAGCGGCTGGTCGGTCAGCGAGTCGGCCAGGTAGACCACCCGCTCCTCGTCGGTGTGGCCGATGACCAGCGCGCGCTGGGTGACCCCGTCGAGCGGTTCGAGCAGCTCCTTGAGCATGACGACGTCGCCCTGCTTCTCGTAGCCGAGCGCCTCGACGACGTTCATCGCCTCGTTGAGCATGACCTCCTGGCCGGGGCGCAGCTCCTCGCCCTCGACCGCGGGCGAGACCGACACCCGCAGCTTGCGGCCGCTGGTGAAGACGTCGACCGTGCCGTCGTCGTGCCGGCCCAGGAAGACGCCGTAGCCCGACGGCGGCTGCCCGAGCCGGTCGACCTCCTCCTTGAGCGTGACCAGCTGCTCGCGGGCGTCGCGCAGCGTGCCGGCCAGCTTGTCGTTGCGCTCGGAGAGGAAGGCCGCGCGGCCCTCCGCCTCGGCGATCCGCTCCTCCAGGACCCGCGTCTGACGGGGGCTGTCGGCGACCTTGCGGCGCAGCAGACCGATCTCCTCCTCGAGGTAGGAGATCTGGGCGAGCAGCGCGGACACGTCGCGCTCACGCCGTGCTCGGAACTCGTCGGGACCATTACCAAGGCCGGGGCCCATCGCGCACCTCCGCAGATCGGGGGGAGCCAGGACGCAAATCTATACACGCGGACCGTCACCGCGCCGTGGGCTCGCGGGCGCGACCGGCCGCACCACGGGGTTCGCCGCGAGCCCCCAGCGGTGAGCAGTGCGGCCCCGCTGCAGGGGCCCGCCGCGAGCCCGCGAGGGGGTGGGGGCAGCAGGCTCCTCCTACTTGGCAGCCCGGCGCTGGCGGACGGGTGCGACGACGCCCTCGGCGAGCCGCCGGGCGGTGACCAGGAACGCGGTGTGCGCCACCATCCGGTGTTCGGGGCGCACGGCCAGGCCCACGGCGTGCCAGGGCCGCACCAGCGACTCCCAGGCGTAGGGCTCGGTCCAGACGCCCTGGGCGCGCAGCGCCTCCACGTAGGTGGACAGCTGGGTGACGGTGGCCACGTAGCCGACCAGGACGCCGCCGGGCCGCAGCGCCGCCGCGACGGTGGGCAGCACCGCCCACGGCTCGAGCATGTCGAGCACGACCCGGTCGACGACCTCCTCGGCGGGGTGGTCGGCGAGGTCGCCCAGGCGCAGGTCCCAGGTGCCGGGCACGCCGCCGCCGAAGAAGGCCGACACGTTGCCGCGGGCGACGTCGGCGAAGTCCTCGCGCCGCTCGTAGCTGGTGACCCGGCCGTGCTCGCCGACGGCGCGCAGCAGCGAGCAGGTCAGCGCGCCCGACCCGGCGCCGGCCTCCAGGACGCGCATGCCGGGGCCGATGTCGCCGTTGCCGACGATCTGGGCGGCGTCCTTGGGGTAGATGACCTGCGCGCCACGGGGCATGGACAGCACGAAGTCGGCCAGCAGCGGCCGGAAGGCCAGGTAGCCGGTGTTGGCCGTGGAGTGCACGACCGAGCCCTCGGGTGCGCCGATGAGGTCGTCGTGGGCGATGGCGCCGCGGTGGGTGTGGAACTGCTTGCCGGGGGTGAGGACGACGGTGTGCAGCCGGCCCTTGGGGTCGGTGAGCTGCACCCGGTCGCCGGCGACGAAGGCCCCGGGCACGGGCGCGGCCGCCGGCTCGGCGGGCCCGGCGGTCGGGACCGGCTCCGCGGCCGGAGCGGGCTCCGCGGCCGGCTGGTTGGTCGACGCCGCGACCGGCTCGCCGGCTCCCTCCTCGGCGGGCACCTCAGTGGGCACCGCGGCCGGCGCCGCCTCCGGGGCGGTCTCGTCGGTCGCGGGGGGCTCGGGCTGCGGGTCCACGGACGGCCAGCCTAGGCGAGCGCCACCGACCCCCCGCCCGGCGCGGGGTGCGCCGGACTGTCGGTGGGGCGACCTAGCCTCGGATGCATGACCGCGATCGCGCAGGACCCGGCGCAGGTGGATCCGGCGCAGACGGACGGGGTGCCCACCGACCCCGCTGCCGGGACCGACCCGACCGGCCCGGGCACGCCCGGGTCCGGTGCGCCCGCGCCAGACGCGGCGGCCGAGCGGGCGCCGCGGCGGCCGTCGCTGTCGCCGAGCCGGGCGGCGGACTTCAAGACCTGCCCGCTGCTCTACCGCTTCCGCACCATCGACCGGCTGCCGGAGAAGAAGAGCGCCGCCGCGGTGCGCGGCACGCTGGTGCACGCGGTCCTGGAGCGGCTCTACGACCTCCCGCCGGCCGAGCGCACCGTCGACGCCGCCCGCGGCCTGGTCGCGCCGGCCTGGGACGAGCTGCGGGCCGACCCCGAGGTCGAGGCGCTGTTCACCGCCGGCGACGACGACACCGCTCCCCCGTCGCTCGAGGCGTGGCTGGAGTCGGCCGGGAAGCTGGTGGAGACCTACTTCACGCTCGAGGACCCGACCCGCATCCAGCCCGAGGGCCGCGAGGAGCTGGTGGAGGTCACGCTGCCCGACGGGCTGCTGCTGCGCGGGTACGTCGACCGGCTCGACGTCGCCCGCAACGGCGCGCTGCGGGTCGTGGACTACAAGACCGGCTCGATGCCGCGGGAGGCGTTCGAGTCCAAGGCGCTGTTCCAGATGAAGTTCTACGCGCTGGTGCTGTGGCGCACCCGCGGCGTGGTGGCCAGCCAGCTCAAGCTCATCTACCTCGGCGACGGCGACGCGCTCACCTACGCCCCCGACGAGGGCGAGCTGGTGCGCTTCGAGCGGACGCTGCTGGCCATCTGGGCGGCGATCGAGCGGGCCGTGGCCACCGGTGACTTCCGGCCCAACCGCACGCGGCTGTGCGACTGGTGCGACCACCAGGCGCTGTGCCCGTCCTTCGGCGGCACTCCCCCGCCGTTCCCCGCCGAAGCCGCCGCCGCGGCCGGCTGGCCCACCCTGCCGGTCGTCGAGCGCGACTGAGCACGGCCCCCGGCCCCCGGCCCCCGGCCCCCGCCCACTCGCAGGCTCGCGGCGGGACCCTGCAGGGCGGCCGGGTGGCGCTGTACCGGCAGCTGTACGAGGAGCTCGACGTGCGGGCCGACGAGCGTGTGCGGGAGGCCTGGACGACGACGCCGGCCACGCCGGGCCGGACGGTCCTGCTGGCCGAGTCCGGTGAGCGGCCCGTGGGCACCGCGGACGTCGTGGTCGACCGGGGGCACCGCCGCGCCGGGGTCGGGCGCGCGCTGCTCGCCGCCGCCCGCACCCGCGGGGAGGCGGCCGGTGCTACGAGGTGCAGCTCTCGGCCCGGACGTACGGGCGGTACCTCGACGGCGCCTGACCGGCCGGCCGCTGCGGAACGCGGCAGGACCCGTCGACACCGCTCGCCGCCCGTCGCTAGCCTCGCCCACCCCTCAGTCCCGACCCCGGGGAGCCGACGTGCACGGGTACCGGGCGGGCACCGCCTTCGACGGCGAACGGTTCCTGCGCGACGGCACCCTGGTGCTGGTCGAGGGCAGCCGGATCCTGGGTGTCGAGCCCGTCACCGCGCCGGCGCCGGACGGCTGCGCGGTCACCGACGTCCCCGGCGGCACGCTCCTGCCCGGGCTGGTCGACACCCACGTCCACCTCTGCGCCGACGGCAGCCCCCGCGCCCTCGACCAGGTCCCCGAGCTGGACACGACCCGGCTCGACGCCGTCGTCACGGCCGCGGAGCGGGCGACCCTGCGGGCGGGCGTCACCACCGTCCGCGACCTCGGCGACCACCACTGGACGGTCCTCGACCGCGCCGGGCGCGACGGCGAGCGGCCGACGGTCGTCGCCGCCGGACCGCCGATCACCTCACCCGGCGGGCACTGCTGGTCGATGGGCGGCGAGACGTCCGGGATCGGGGCGCTGCGCCGCGCGGTACGCGAGCGGGCCGAGCGCGGCGCCGGTGTCGTCAAGGTCATGGCCAGCGGGGGCCTGCTCACACCCGGCACGGACCTCACCGCGTGCCAGTTCACCGTCGAGGAGCTGCGCGCCGTGGTCGACGAGGCGCACCGGTCCGGCCTGCCGGTGACCGCGCACGCGCACGGCCTGGCGGCGGTCGAGCGCTGCGTCGCGGCCGGGGTCGACGGCATCGAGCACTGCAGCTGCCTGACACCCTCCGGCGTCCACCTGCCGCCGGGACTCGCCGCCGCGCTCGTGGCCGGCGGCACCGACGTCTGCCCCACCGTGGGGTTCCTGCCGGGCGTCGACCCGCCGCCGCACGTGCAGGCCCGGATGGCCGCGGCCGGGACCACGGTCGAGGGACACCTGGCGCACGTGGCGGACCTGCACCGGGCGGGCGTCACCCTGCTCGCCGGCACCGACGCCGGGATCGGCCCGGCCAAGCCGCACGGCCAGGTGGCGTACGCCGTGGCCGACCTGGTGGGGCCCTGCGGCGTGCCGCTGGCGGAGGCGCTGACCGCGGCGACGTCCCGGGCCGCGCGCGCCTGCGGGCTGGGCGGGCGCACGGGGCGGCTCGCGGCCGGCTACGACGCCGATCTCCTGGTGGCCGACGGCGACGTCACCGCCGACCTGACCGCTCTGCAGCGGCCGCGCGTCGTCGTCACCCGCGGCCGCGAGGTCGCGCCGGCTCCCTAGGCGGCGGCGTCGACGGCTCCGCGGGCGGCGTCCCCGCCGGCGATCATGGCGCTGCGGTGGCGACGCGCCGGCGGCGGCCGGCGTGTCGCCACGCCCGCTCCGTGATCGCCGGCGCGGGGTCACCCGCCGTGCGCCACCGTCCGCGCGTCCACCTCCGCGTAGGGCGTGGCCGGCGGGGCGGGCTCGCCGTCGCGCAGCCGCCCGGCCACCGCCACCGCGGCGTCCAACGCCGCCCGGAACAGCAGCGAACCGGTGCTCACGCGGCGCACGCCGAGCTCGGCCAGCCGGGGCAGCGGGTGGTCACCGGCCAGGACGTTGACCGGCACCGGCAGCTCCGCGGTCAGGGCGGCGATCTGCGCCTCGGTCAGCCGGCCGGGCACGAAGACGCCGTCGGCGCCGGCGGCCACGTAGCGCCGGGCCCGGTCGAGGGTGGCCGCGAGATCGGCGTCCTCCCCCAGCCAGTACGTGTCCACCCGGGCGTTGACGAAGACCCCGGGCACGACCCGGCGACGGCGGCCACCTTCGCCGCGTGCAGCCCCGGGTCGACCAGGCGCCCGTCGGTGCTGTCCTCCAGGTTCACCCCGGCCGCCGGGAGGTCGGCCACCAGTGCGGCCACCGCGATGGGGTCGTCGGCGAAACCGTCGGCGAGGTCGACGGTGACCGGCACCGGCAGCCGCGCCAGCGCGCGGGCCAGCGCGACCGTTGCACCGAGGCCCGCGCGGAAGGTGTCCGGGATCCCCGCGGCAGCGGCGACGCCCAGGCTCGTGGTGCCGATCGCGGGGTGGCCGTCGGCGACCAGTGCGAGCGCCGAGGCGACGTCCCACGCGTTGGGCAGCAGCAGCGGGGCGGGCCCGTCGTGCAGGACGCGGAAGGCCGTGCGGTCGTCGGCACTCATCCGAGCACCTCCACCCATGCCTCGGCGATCGCCCGGCCCGGACAGGCGTGCGGCCCCCGCCCGAACGGCGCGTCGGCGAGGTCCACCTCCACCGTCGTCCCGTCCGGTGCCACCCGCCGCGGGGGTCCGGCCGACCCGGTGCGGCGGTCGGCGAGGCAGGCGGTCGGGAGGCCGAGGCCCTGGAACGAGAGGACGGCTGGATCGGCGGTCAAGTTGGAGATAACGGTCGGTACCGAGACGATGTCGTCGACCGTCGCGCCGCGGTGGTCCTGCTCGGGACCGTCGCAGAAGCGGGGCACCTGCAACCGCGGCCAGGCGGGACCGGCGTCCGCGGACGGAGCGGCGGGCACCCGGTGGCGCGGGTCCTCGAGGACGGCGGAGAGCATCAGCGGCATGGACCCAGCCTGGCCCCGACGGTGTTCGGCGGGGACCGAACCGTCGGCGTCCTCCGCCAGGATGGCCGCGTGCCCGTGTCCGCCGACTCGATCGCCCGCTTCGCCGGGGTGCTGGCCGACCGCAGCCGCGGCTGGCCGGGCCGGCGGTGGCCGCGGCCTGCTCGCCACCGGTGACGGGCTCACGGTCACCGCTGCGGGCCGGCGCTGGTCCGCCGACGTCTGCGGTGTCGGGGGCATCGCGCAGCGCGGACGCCGTCGCCCGCGTCCGGGGCTGCCGGGACTGGACCGAGCGGCGCCGCCACCTCGGGGGTGCGCTCGGCGCGGCACTCCTGCGGACGGCCCTCGCCGAGGGCTGGGTGGCACCGGTGGCCGCACTCCCCCGCGCGCTGTCCGTCACGCAGGTCGGCGTCCGGGCCGCTCGCCGACCTGCCGACGGCCGGCTGATCCGGCTCAGGCGCCCGGAGCGGCCACCTGCCGGTCGAGCAGCAGCCGCTCGAGGTCGGGGAGGCCGATCCCGCTGAGGGAGTCGCGCAGGACGAGTCCCGGTGCCGGGCTGAGCGGCTGCAGCGACGGCACGCCGAGCACCGCGGCCCCGGCGGCCAGGCCCGCGGTGACGCCGGCGGCGGAGTCCTCCACCACCACGCAGTCGGCCGGGTCGACACCGAGCGCCGCGGCGGCCTGCAGGTAGGGCGCCGGATCGGGCTTGCGGGCGGGCACCTCGTCGCCGCAGACGGTGAGGTCGAAGGGCGGGACGTCGGGGAAGGCACGCTCGAGCTGGGCGAGCACCAGGGCGGCCAGCCGCCGCGGCGTCGTCGTCACCAGGGCCGTGGGCACCGCCGCCGCCCGCAGCTCGGCGATCAGCTCGCGGGCGCCAGGCCGCCAGGGGACGTCGGCGGCCAGGAGCTCCGCGACGGTGTCCATCACCCAGCCGGCGTCGGCCTGCAGCTCCTCCTCGCCGCGGTCGAGACCCAGGTCGGCGTAGAGGACCTCCATGGAATCGCGCATGGTCGTGCCCACGGTGGCCTCGCGGGCGGTGTCGCTGAGCTCGCCGCCCAGCCGCCGGGCGAGGGCGAACAGCGCCGTCCCCCAGTGCTGCTCGGTCTCCACGAGGGTGCCGTCCATGTCGAACAGGACTGCGGCGAGGCGGTCGGGCATGCGGATCGCGGTCTCCTCGACTACTCGTCCCCGCGCGCACGACGCGTGCAGGTGGGGGGTCCGGGCGGCGTCTCGACCACCGCGGGACGTCCCGCGGACCCGGCGTCGTGTGCACGCGGGTGGTCGCCGTCCCCCAGTGTCCCAGCCGGCCCGGCACCGCGGTCCGGCGCGGGACGAGGTCCTCAGTCCGTGGTCGTCGCCCGCAGGCGCACCCGCCGGTCGAACCGGTCGTGCTCGCGGCTCAGGGGCCGGCCGAGGTGCTCGCCCAGCGTGACGCCGGCGGCCAGGCCCAGGCCGATCGCGGCGGCACCGACGAGTGCGTCGAGGCCGCCGGGGACGTCAGCGTCCACGACGATCGCGAACAGGCCCTGGTAGATCGCCAGCCCGGGCAGCAGCGGGACGATGCCGCAGACGGCGACCAGCAGCGGGGGGATCCGCAGCCGGCCGGTCAGGGCCTCCCCGCAGAAGCCGACGAGGAGGGCACCGGCGGCACTGGCGACCGAGGGCCCCGCACCGAGCGCACCGGCCCCCGAGGAGACCACCCACGCCAGCGCGCCGGCCGCGGTCGCGACGGCCACGCCGCGCGGGCGGGCGTAGGACGCCAGCGCCCAGAAGCCGGCGATCCCGGCCGCCGCGGCCAGGGCGACGGCGGGCGGCACCCCGGCGGGCGAGGGGTCGACCACCGCCAGCGGCACCCCCGCCCGCTGTGCCAGGTCCAGCACGCCGGCGATGCCGACCACGATGCCGGCCGTGAGGGTCAGCACCTCGAAGGCCCGCGCGGCGGCCGTGACCGGGAAGCCGCTGATCGCGTCCTCGGCGGCGCCCACGAGGGACAGTCCCGCGAGGAGCACGACGATCCCCGCAGCGACCACCAGTGAGCTGCGGACCCCGACGTCGAAGACCACGAGGAGCACGGCCACCCCCGTCGCCACCGCGGCGCCGACCGCCTGCTGGAAGAACAGCGGGAGCCCGCGCCGGTCGAGCGCGCGCATGACCTGCTCGATCGACGCCGTGGTCACCGCCGCGACCAGGGCGACCAGCCACCCACCCCCCAGCAGGAACCCGACGGCACCGGCCACGCCCGACCACCCCAGGGCGTGGATGCGCCGGCGGTACGGGTGGGGGGCGGAGACGACCTGGTCCAGCCGGCGGTGTGCGTCCTCGATGTCGAGTTCGCCCGCCCCGACCTCCCTCGCCACGTCGGTGATCCCCTGCAGGCGGGTGTAGTCCATCCCGCGGGTGTGCACGATGCGCATGACGGTCAGCGGCACGGCGTCGTCCCGGTCGTAGCTGATCGTCAGCGACGTGAAGGTGACGTCGACCTGGCAGGCGGTCAGACCGTGGGCCGCCGCCACCCGGAGCACCGTGGCGGTCACGTCTGCCGCCGAGGCCCCCACGGCCAGCATCGACTCCCCGATGCGCAGGGCCAGAGCCAGCGCCGCGTGCGCGGTGAGGTCGTCCACCCGGCTCGGCTGGGAGCGCAGCCCGATCGGTGCGGTGGGCGGACCGGAGCCGGAGATGGCGCGCCGCGCCCGGTCGGGCAGACGGACGAGCCGCTGCGGACGGTACCGGGTCACGGGGAGCACCTGACGAGGTTACGGACGTGGCACGACTCCACGGTGTCACGGCCCGCCGGAGGTCGCTGTGGCGTTCCCGACACCTGCGGGCGGGCTCCCCGTCCCGCCCCCGCCGGCGCCCCTCGCGGGTGGGGGACCCGGCGGCCCGGCGCCTCTCTTTTGCCGACGGGCCGGGGGGCGAGGACCCTCGTCGAGTGGCCGCCCCCGGGCACCTGTCGTGCCCGACGCCCCACGTCGAGGGAGCACACCGATGAGCACTCCGGAACGGCGGTCCATCTGGCGGCGCATGCCGGTCGAGCAGATGGACGAGATCGAGAAGGACAGCGGCGCCGGTGCGCTCGCCAAGAGCCTCGGGCTCTGGCAGCTGACCGCGATCGGCGTCGGCGGCATCATCGGCGTCGGGATCTTCTCCCTCGCCGGGCTGGTGGCGGCCGGCGACGCGGACAACCCCGGCGTCGGGCCGGCCGTGCTGATCGCCTTCCTCATCGCCGGTCTGGCGTCGGCGGCCGCGGCGGTCTCCTACGCCGAGTTCGCCGGCATGATCCCGCGGGCCGGCTCCGCCTACACCTACGGGTACGTCGCCCTCGGCGAGATCATCGGCTGGTTCATCGGCTGGGACCTGCTGCTGGAGTACATCGCCATCGTGGCCGTGGTGGCGATCGGCATCTCGGGCTACCTCGAGGCGTTCCTCGACGGCTTCGGCCTCAGCCTGCCGACGTCGATCACCGCGTCCGCCGAGGAGGGCGGTGTCGTCAACATCCCGGCCATCCTGATCTGCCTGCTCGTGACCTTCATCCTCAGCCGCGGCACCAAGGCCTTCGGCCGGTTCGAGCTCGTGGCCGTGGCCGTCAAGATCGTGCTGATCCTGTTCATCATCGGGCTCGGCGTCTTCTACATCAACGCCGGCAACTACGACCCGTTCATGCCCGCCGGGTTCGGTCCGGTGCTCACCGGCGCGGCCACGGTCTTCTTCGCGGTCTTCGGCTACGACGCCATGAGCACCGCCGCCGAGGAGGCCGAGGACGGCAAGAAGCACATGCCCAAGGCGATCATCCTGTCGCTGGTCATCGCGATGACGCTGTACGTGGCCGCCACCCTGGTGCTCACCGGGATGCAGAACTACCAGGACATCGACCCGACCGCCGGCTTCGCCTCGGCCTTCACCAGCGTCGGCCTGCCGGTGATCGCCAGCATCATCTCGGTCTTCGCCGTGCTGTCGATCCTGACCGTGATGCTGACCTTCCTGCTCGGCGTCACCCGCGTCTGGTTCTCCATGAGCCGCGACGGGCTGCTGCCCCCGTGGTTCGCCAAGGTGGACCGGACCGGCACCCCGCAGCGGGTGACCTGGATCGCCGGGGTGGCCTCCGCCCTGCTCGCCGGCGTCTTCCCGATCCGCGCCGTCGCGGACCTGACCAACATCGGCATCCTGTCCGCGTTCATCGTCGTCTGCGCCGCGGTCATCCTGTTCCGCTACACCCGGCCCGACACCCCCCGCTCCTTCCGCCTGCCCCTCATGCCCTTCGTCCCCGCGTTCGGGGTGCTGTCGTCGCTGTTCCTGATCTGGCAGCTGCCCTGGGAGACCTGGGCGCGCTTCGGCGTCTGGCTCCTCATCGGGTTCGCCATCTACTTCACCTACGGCCGCAAGCACTCGCTGCTGAACCCGGACAGCCCGCACCACCGGCGCGCGCCGACGCAGACCCCCTGACCGGCGGCGGGCCGTCCCGGCAGGGTCGGCCCGCCGCCGCGGGACGGGCGGCCCTCCTGCAGGGTCCCGCCGCGAGCCTGCGAGCGGTGGGGGGCAGGCGGCCCCGTCCCGGGTCCCGCCCCGAGCGTGCGAGGGGTGGGGAGGACGGGGTCCTTCCTCAGGGGACGAGGATGGCGCGCCCCCGGACCTTCCCGGCATCGAGGTCGCGGAGCGCGTCCACGGCCCTGTCGAGCGGGTACTGCTGGGTGTGCAGGGTGACCTTGCCGGCCTGCGCGAGCACCATCAGCTCGGCCAGGTCGGTGTAGGTGCCGACGATGTTGCCGACGACGTTCTTCTCGCCGGCGACGAGGTCCAGCGTCGGGATCCGGAGCTCCCCGCCGTACCCGATGACGTAGTACGAGCCGGCCGGGCCGGTCATGTGCCAGCCGTCCATCTCCGCGCCCTGCTCGGCGACGAAGTCGAAGACGACGTCAGCGCCCCCGCCGGTCAGGTCCTGGACGGCCTGCACCTGGTTGCCGTCGGCGACCACGGCCTCGTCCGCGCCGATCTGCCGGGCGAGCTCCAGGGCATCGGGGTTGCGGTCGACGACGATGATCCGGGTTCCCGACAGGGCGGCCAGGCACTGGACGCCGATGTGGCCGAGACCCCCGGCGCCCTGCACCACCGCGGTCGTGCCCGGGTGCAGCAGCGGCAGGGCCTTGCGCACGGCGTGGTAGGCGGTGATGCCGGCGTCCGCGAGTGCGGCGACGTCGGCGGGGTTGGTGGACGGGTCGAGCTTCACGCAGGCGCGGGCGGTGGTGCGCAGGTACTCGGCCATGCCGCCGTCGTCGTTCGACAGCCCGGGGAAGAAGGCGTTCACGCACTGCATGTCCCGGCCGGCGCGACAGGGCGTGCACAGGCCGCAGCTGGGCTGCGGGTGCAGGATGACGGTGTCACCGACGGCGACGTTGGTGACCCCCTCCCCGACCCGGTGCACCCAGCCGGCGTTCTCGTGCCCGATCACGTAGGGCAGGTCCGGGTTCTGCAGATCGGCCCACTGGCCCTCGAGGATGTGCAGGTCGGTCCGGCAGACCCCGGCGCCGCCGATCTTGACGATGACGTCGAGGGGACCCCGGATCTCCGGTTCGGGGACGTCGTCGATCACGGGGTCGGCGTGGTACTCGTGCACGCGGACGGCCTTCATCGGGTCATCTCCTTCAGGACGGTGAGCGGGAGGACGGGGCGGGCGCGGCCGTCGTCGTCGGGGCGGGGCACCTGGTCGGCCTCCGACCCCGGGTAGCGGGTGGTCAGCAGGCCGCGGCAGAAGTGCGCGTTGCCGTCGACGGAGATCCGCACCGACCGGGCCCGGCGCAGCACCATCGGTGCCTGGGCGGGGTCGGGGCGGGTGCCGTCGTCGAGCACGAGCACGGGTGCGGCGGCGTCGGTCGGCAGCCCGAGGGCGGCGCGGCGGCGCAGCAGCGCGTCGGTGGTGTGCTCCCCCGGCGGGAGGTCGCCGAGGGTGAGCGCGGCGACGTCAGCGGCCGGGTCGGACCGCAGCAGCGCGGTGACCGCCCGCTCCATCGCCGCGGTGTGCCCCTTGCGGAGGAACGTCGCCCGCAGCTCGTCGAGCGACTCCTCCGCCTCGGAGCCGAAGGTGCCGCGGTAGCCGAGCCCGGCGGCCAGGCCCGCGTTGACGAGGTCGGAGTCGTGGTGGTCGTCGAGCTCGACCACCACACACCCCACGCCCGGGACGGCGGTCACCGCGTCGTGGGCGTCGGAGGCCATGAGCCAGGCGAAGTTCGGTGCGCAGAACGACGTCGGCAGGCGCAGGTGCACCTCCACCGCGTCGCCGGCGACCGCCACCGAGCGGACGAAGCCGAGGTCGGTGATCGGCTCGTCCAGCTCGGGGTCGACGACGGTGCCCAGGGCCGCGCGCACCTCGCTCTCGAGGTCGTGCAGGACGGCGGTCATCGGCGTCCCCTCAGACCGACGCGAGGTCGGCGGCCGCGGGCTCGCGCGGGCCGGTCTGCGTCTCGTCGGCCTCGGGCAGGCGCAGGTGCGCGGGCACCTCGAGGTCGTAGAGCCGGGCGGCGTTGAGCCCGAGCACCTTCTTCTTCACCTCGGTGCTCAGCGGCGCGTACTCGGTCATGTCCTCGGGGATCTGGAAGTCGACGAACCGCTCGACCAGCCACGTGGGGGTCCACAGCGCGTAGTCGCTGGAGAAGAGGATGCGGTCCTCGCCCAGCCAGTAGACGAGCTCGCCCATGATCTGCGCGAAGTACCGCGGCCGGGTGTGGATGAACGGGATCGCGACGGCCAGGCCGGCGACCACGTTGGGCTCCTGGGTGGCGATCCAGCAGAAGTCCTCCAGGCGCGGCAGGCCGCAGTGCTCCACCACGAACGTCAGGTCGGTGAAGTCGGTGGCCACGTGGTCGACGTCGGCGACGTCGAAGGCATCGCGGTCCAGCGGCCGGATGGTCGGGCCCTTGTGGACGTGGATGTTGCGGATGCCCAGCTCGCGGCAGGCCTCCAGGTACCGGTAGGCCATCGGGTCGGTGAGCTTCCAGCCGCGGGACTCGCCGTGCCAGTCGGCGGTGTAGAGCTTCACGCCCTTGAGCTGCATGCGCTCGGCGTCGGCGCGGAGCTTGTCCAGGCCGTTCTCGCCGTCACGCGGGTCCCAGTAGTGGTTGTAGGTCAGCTTGTCCGGGTGGGCCTGCGCGAGGGCGAACGCCTCCTCGGTCTGGCCGAAGCCCCGGTGGTAGAACTCGGCGAGCCGGGCCGGCTGGAAGACCGCGTGGTCGACGATCCCGCCGGCGAACACGTCGCGCATCAGCCGCTCGCCGCCCTGGTAGAGGTACTCCTCGTAGGGCCACACCTCGGACTCCGGGCTGAGGTTGCGGTGGTAGTCGTAGAAGCAGTCGATGAACTGCTTGCCGTGGATGTTGCGCTGGTTCTCCGGGCGGGCGTCCCACAGCGCGATGTGGGCGTCCACGACGTAGTACTGCTCGCCGTCCTTGGTGTACATCCGGGGCCTCCGTCGGCTCGGTCGTGAGGTGGGTCACCTCGCTCCCGGACGACGCTAGACACGCGCACGACCTGCGGACACCCGTCCGGTGTCTCACTTCGGGACACCGGCAGCGGCGTGTGCGCGCGTACATTGCGTGGCGCACGTCACAACCCCACGTCGGCCGGTGCCCCGGCCGATCCCCAGCCCGGAGGTGTGCCGTGGACGCGGACCGGGACCGCCTGCCGGCCCTGCACGGCCGCCCCGCCGACCCCGCCCCCGCCGGGCGGGGGGCGGCGCCGCGGCTGCGCGCCTCGTGGCGGCGCAGCCAGGGCTACGGCGTGCCGCCGGACGAGGTCATCCCCGTCTTCACCGGGTCCCCCGACACCGGCTCGCTGCTCTACGAGTGCGCGCACCGGGTGCTCAGCGACCTGCAGTCGACGATCGCCAACGAGCCGGTGAGCCTCATGGTGGCCGACTCCGAGGGGCTGGTCCTGGCCCGGCTCGGCGACGACCCCGGCATCCGGCGGTCGCTGGACCGGGTGCACCTGGCCCCCGGCTTCACCTACAGCGAGCGCAACGCCGGCACCAACGGGCTGGGGCTGTCCCTGGCCGACCGGGCGCCCTCGCTGGTCCAGGCCGGTGACCACTACTGCGCCGACCTGCGCGGCTACACCTGCGCCGCCGCGCCGGTGCTCGAGCCGATCACCGGGGAGCTGGCCGGCAGCATCAACCTCACGACCTGGTCGGACTCCTCCTCCGAGCTGCTCCTGGGGCTGGCGCAGACGGCGGCGTCCGCCACGAGCGCCCTCATGCTGGTGCGCGCGGGCGGCCGCACGGTGCGGCCGGCGCCGCGCGGCGAGGTCTTCTCCGTCGTCCGGGGCTCGGTGGCCGCCGATGACGGCGACCCGTGCGTCTCGGCCGGCTGGCGGGCCGCCGTCGGTG
>NZ_JBFNXQ010000007.1:0-106287 GCF_041018925.1 Geodermatophilus maliterrae | reverse complement strand
GCACGGCGGTGGCCTCGGCGGGGAGGGACGCGGCGAGGTCGTCGACGAAGCGGGCGAACAGGGAGGTGAGCGTGCGGAGGTCCTCCGGCGACCAGTCCGCCGTCACCCGGGCCAGGTGGGCCTCGCGCTCGGCGCGGAGCTGCTCCAGGGCCTCCCGCCCGGCATCGGTGACGACGAGGAGGCTGGCCCGGCCGTCGGTCGCGTCGGCGACGCGCCGCACCAGCCCCTGCTCGATGAGGACGGCGACGTGGCGGCTCACGGTGGACGGGTCGGCGTGCACCAGCTCGGCGAGGGCGCCCTGGCGGAGGGGGCCCAGCCGGACCAGCGGGAACATCAGGACCAGCGCGGCGCGGTCGCGGCTCTCGGTGGCCTGCGCCTTGACCGCGTGGATCACGCGCATGAAGCGCGGGAGCTGCTCGCCGAGGGTGTGCAGCTCCGGTGTCCGGTCGTCGGGGTATGCGGCCGGACCTGGCGCAGGGGGAGGGGAGGGCACGGGTCCTCCGGAGACCGAGGCGGAACAGGAACACGTGCACGGTACAACCTGTTGTCTCCAGCAAGCAAACAGTTGTACGGCACACGCAAGTGAGGCGCCGCACGCCCGTACGGGGGCGTCCGGTGGGACCCTGGAGGGGCCCGTCGGCAGGACCGTCATGGGGTGGCGTCCGCGTGCCGGTGCGCCGAGCGCCCGACGCACCGCCGACCGCCGACGAACGACGAGGAGACCCGCGTGAGCACCCCGCCCGACGACCTGCGCTCGCGGCTGGCCGGGCTCACCCTCGACGACGAGCACCGGCTCGGCCGCCGGCTCGACGCCCTGCGCCGTACCAGAGACGCCGCGGCCCGCGGCCGAGCGCTCGAGAAGCTCGCCGCCGACGTCGCCGCGGCGGAGGAGCGCATCGCCCGGCGCCGCGCCGCGCTCCCGGTGGTCACCTACCCGGAGCAGCTGCCGGTCAGCGCGCGCCGCGACGACATCGCCGCCGCGCTGCGGGGGCACCAGGTCGTGGTGGTCGCCGGGGAGACCGGCTCGGGCAAGACGACCCAGCTCCCCAAGATCGCCCTCGAGCTGGGCCGCGGGGTCCGCGGGCGGATCGGGCACACCCAGCCGCGGCGGATCGCCGCCCGCACCGTGGCGGAGCGGATCGCCGAGGAGCTGGAGACCCCGCTGGGCGAGGTCGTCGGCTGGAAGGTGCGCTTCACCGACCAGGTCGGCGACACCACGCTGGTCAAGGTCATGACCGACGGCGTGCTGCTCGCCGAGATCGGCCGCGACCGGCTGCTGCGCCAGTACGACACCCTGGTCATCGACGAGGCGCACGAGCGCAGCCTCAACATCGACTTCCTGCTCGGCTACCTGGCCCGGCTGCTGCCCCGCCGACCCGACCTCAAGCTGGTGATCACCTCGGCGACCATCGACGTCGACCGGATCGCCAAGCACTTCTCGATGGACGGCGCGGAGGTGCCGGTCGTCGAGGTCAGCGGGCGCACCTACCCGGTGGAGGTCCGCTACCGCCCGGTGGTCGACCCCGACGACCCGGACGCCGATCCCGACCGCGACCAGGTGAGCGCGATCTCCGACGCGGTCGACGAGCTGACGGCCGAGGGCCCGGGCGACGTCCTGGTCTTCCTCGCCGGCGAGCGGGAGATCCGCGACACCGCCGACGTCCTCACCGAGCGCTTCCCCTCGGCCGAGGTCCTGCCGCTCTACTCCCGGCTCTCGGCCGCCGACCAGCACCGGGTGTTCGCCCCGCACACCGGGCGGCGGATCGTGCTGGCCACCAACGTCGCCGAGACCTCGCTGACCGTGCCGGGCATCCGCTACGTCGTCGACCCCGGCACCGCGCGCATCTCCCGGTACAGCTCCCGGCTCAAGGTGCAGCGGCTGCCGATCGAGCCGATCAGCCAGGCCTCGGCGCGGCAGCGCTCCGGTCGCTGCGGGCGCACCTCCGACGGCATCGCGATCCGGCTCTACACGCGAGCCGACTTCGACAGCCGGCCGGAGTACACCGACCCGGAGATCCTGCGCACCAGCCTGGCCTCGGTGCTGCTGCAGATGGCGGCCATGGAGCTCGGTGACGTCGCCGACTTCCCCTTCATCGACCCGCCGGACCGCCGTGCGGTCGCCGACGGCCTCGCGCTGCTCGAGGAGCTCGGTGCCCTGGCCGAGGACGGCGCGCTGACCCCCACCGGGCGGGCGCTGGCGACCCTGCCGCTGGACCCGCGGATGGCCCGGATGGTCGTGGAGGCCGACGGGCGCGGCGTGCTGGAGGAGGTGCTGGTCATCGCGGCGGGGCTGACCATCCAGGACCCCCGTGAGCGGCCCAGCGAGCACCAGCAGGCCGCCGACCAGTCGCACGCCCGGTTCGCCGACGAGAACTCCGACTTCCTCGCGCTGCTCAACCTGTGGCGGTACGTGGGCGAGCAGCAGGACGCGCTGTCGGGCGGCCAGTTCCGCCGCACCCTCAAGCGCGAGTTCCTGCACTACCTGCGCATCCGCGAGTGGCAGGACCTCTACGGCCAGCTGCGCAGCACCGCCCGCCGGCTGGGCATGACCGTCGGCGATCTCGCCCCCGAGCCCGACGAGCGCGGCATCTCCGCCGCCCTGCTCTCCGGGTTGCTGTCCCACGTCGGCCTGCAGGTCGAGGAGGGCAAGGGCCGCGACGGCGACCGGCGGCGCGGCGGCCGCGAGTACCTCGGCGCCCGCAACGCCCGCTTCGTGATCGCACCCGGCACGCCGCTGGCGAAGAAGCCGCCGCGCTGGGTGGTCGCCGCGGAGCTGGTGGAGACCAGCCGGCTGTTCGCCCGCACCGTCGCGCGCATCGACCCGGAGGTCGTCGAGCGGCTGGCCGCCCACCTGGTGAAGCGCGAGTACTCCGAGCCGCGGTGGGACGCCAGGCGCGGCTCCGTCGTCGCCACCGAGCGGGTCACCCTCTACGGCATCCCGCTCGTCGTCGGCCGGCGGGTGCAGTACGGCTCGATCGACCCGGTCGTGTCCCGGGAGCTGTTCATCCGGCACGCGCTGGTGCAGGGCGAGTGGACGACGCACCACCGGTTCTGGGCGGACAACCAGCGGGCGCTGCAGCGGGTCGCCGAGCTCGAGGAGCGGGCCCGCCGCCGCGACATCCGGGTCGACGACGAGACGGTGTTCGAGCTCTACGACGCCCGCGTCCCGGCCGACGTCGTCTCCACCCGGCACTTCGACCGGTGGTGGAAGGCCGCGCGCCAGGAGACCCCCGACCTGCTCACGTTCACGCCGGAGATGCTCACCAACGCCGCCGCGGCCGGGCAGGTGCGCGTCGAGGACTTCCCGGACGAGGTGCCGCTGACGCAGGGGCTGACGCTGCCGCTGTCCTACGCGTTCGCGCCCGGCGCCCCGCAGGACGGCGTCACCGTCGACGTCCCGCTCGCGGTGCTCGACACCGTGGCCGAGCGGACGTCGGGGGAGTCGCTGGCCTTCACCGTGCCCGGGCTGCGGGGGGAGCTGGTGACGGCGCTGCTGCGCACCCTGCCCAAGCAGCTGCGCCGGGCGCTGGTGCCCATCCCCGACCGGGTCCGCGAGGTGCTGCCGCGGATCGCGCCCACCGAGCCGCTGCTGCCGGCGCTGGAGCGCGAGCTGCGGCGGGTCGCGGGCGTCGTCGTCCCGCCGGACGCGTGGCACCCGGAGCAGGTGCCCGACCACCTCCGGGCCACGTTCCGCGTGGTCGACGAGCGCAACCGCACGCTGGCGCAGGGCAAGGAGCTGGCCGCGCTGCGCGCCGCGGTGGCGCCCCAGGCGCGGGCGAGCCTGGCCGCGGCGGCGTCCGACGTCGAGCGCACCGGGCTCACCGCCTGGACCATCGGGGACCTCCCGCGCACCGTCGAGGTCCGCCGCGGGGGGCACGTGGTCACCGCCTACCCGGCGCTGGTCGACGAGGGGGCGACGGTCGGCGTCCGGGTGGTGTCGACCGAGGTCGAGGCGACCCGGCTGACCTGGCGCGGTGCGCGCCGGCTGCTGGTGCTCGCCGCCGGGTCGCCCACCCGGCAGGTGGTCAAGGGCCTGTCCCCGACGACCCGGCTGGCGCTGCAGTTCAACCCGGACGGCGAGATCCCGGCCCTGGTCGACGACTGCGTCGACGCTTCCGCCGACGAGCTGCTCGCCGCCGCGGGCGGCCCCCCGCGCGAGGAGGCCGCCTTCGCCGCGCTGGTGCAGACCGCCCGCGCACAGCTGCTGCCGTTGACCGCCGACACGGTGCGCCGGGTCGAGGCGGTGCTCACCCAGGCCCGCGAGGTCGCCGTCGCGATCGGCGCTGCGCCGGGCCGGCGGGTGCCCGAGGCGGCGGTGGCCGACCTGCGCCGGCAGATGGGCGGCCTGCTGCACCGCGGCTTCGTCGCCGCGGCCGGGCGGCGCCGGCTGCCGGACCTGGTGCGCTACCTCCGGGGGATGGTGCACCGGCTGGAGAAGCTGCCGGCCAACGCCGTCCGCGACGAGCTGGCGATGCGGCAGGTGGCCGCGGTGACCGTGGAGTACGAGCAGCTGCGCCGGCAGGTGCCCGCCACGGGAGCACCGGACGACCCGGTCACCCGCGTCCGGTGGATGCTCGAGGAGCTGCGGGTCGGCCTGTTCGCGCAGGTGGTCGGTACGCCGCGGCCGGTGTCGGAGCAGCGGGTCTACAAGGCGATCGACGCCCTGACCGCCTAGAGGCCTCAGCCGGTGGCGTCGGCCGCCCCGTCCGGAGCGTCCTCGGAGCCGGCTCGGGGGCCTTCGCGCAGCAGGGCGGAGATCCGCTGGCGGGTGACGCCGAACAGCGAGGCGATGCGGTTGATGCTCACCCGCTCGTCCTGCAGCGCGCGGGCCTGCGCCCGCCGCCAGGACGACCCGGCTCCGGAGAGGGCGGAGAGCACCGTGGTGATCCGCTCGACGACGAGCGGGCGCGCCTCGGCGCTGACGATCTCTAGCCAGCTGTGCCCCGCCCGGCGCTCGGCCAGCAGCTGCTCGGCGCGCTCCCGCGCACCCTGCAGCTCGACGGCGCACCGGTCGATCTCCTGGAGCAGCTGCTCGAGGGCCAGGAACGCCGTGTCCTCGCCGACCCCGGGCTCCCGGGCCCCACGCTCCGCCGCCGCCACTGGTCCCTCCACGCCTGCCTCCCTTGTCGTCGCCCGGCACCGCCGTCGGTCTCGTCCACCGGATCGGTTGCACACTACCGTGATGAACACCCCTTGCGTGCAACGGGCGTGACACGCAATGAGGCTTGCACGCAACGGTGGTTGCGCCCAGCTGGCGGAGCTGAGAAGGTCGCCTCCGATCCGGTCAAGCACAACCGACCGCCCGGGCGGTCACTGGGAGCCGCTCTCCATGTCGACACTCACCGCCCGCGTCGACCTCCCGCCGTCGGCCTGCAGCGTCCCGGCGGCCCGGCACTTCGTGCACGAGGTGCTCCAGGCGTGGCGGGCCCCGCAGGACGACGCCGACGTGGCCCTCCTGGTGACCGAGCTGGTGGCCAACGTCGTCGACCACGTCGGCGGGGAGAGCGTGCTCTCCCTCGACCTGGAGTACTCCGACGGGCAGCTGCGCGTCGCCGTCGCCGACGGGTCGGCCATCCGGCCGGTCGTCGGGGAGCTGCGGGGCGACCAGCCGCGCGGCCGGGGCATGCAGATCGTCGAGGCGATCGCCGACTGCTGGGGCGTCGAGGACGCCGACGGCGGCAAGCGGGTCTGGTTCGTCATCGGACCGGGCGACGGCTGAGCCGCCGCGCCTCGGGCGGGGGTTTGGGTCCGGAGGCCTCCGGGGAGGGCTGGGAGGACCGAACACGCCCGACGGAGGAGACGCGATGAGCGAGCCCACCAGCCACACCGAGGCCGCCGGCGAGGGCCTGAGCGACGAGGAGATGGTCGAGACCGTCGCCGGTCAGACCGACAGCGCCTCGGGCCACGCCTACAAGGCCGGCAAGGACTGGGACGGCGACGCCAGCCAGACGCCGGCGCCGCCGGACGACCCGTCCTGAGTCCCCCCGGCGCCGTCCCCGGCGGGCGGGACGGCGCCGGCGCCGGTCGGCGACCGCTCAGCCGCGGTGGGGCGGCAGCATCCCGGCACCGACGGTGGCGTTGGTGGCCTCGTCGACCAGGATGAACCGCCCGGTGACCCGGTTGCGGTTGTAGTCGTCGACGAACAGCGGCTGCGTGGTGCGCAGCTTCACCCGGCCGATGTCGTTGAGGCCCAGCTCGGTCGCTTCCGGGTCGCGGTGCAGCGTGTTGACGTCGAGCCGGTAGGTCAGCTCCCTGACCATCCCCCGCACGGTCCGGGTGGTGTGCTTGACCGCCAGCCGCTGGCGCGGTCGCAGCGGCTCGTCGGCCATCCAGCAGACCAGCGCGTCGAGGTCCTGCGTCACCTGCGGCGCGTTGCCCGGGCGGCTGATCAGGTCGCCGCGGGAGACATCGAGGTCGTCGGTGAGCCGCACGGTGACCGCCATGGGCGCGAACGCCTCGTCGACCGGGCCGCGCGGGCCGTCGATCGCCGCGATCGTCGTGGTCAGCCCGCTGGGCAGCACCAGCACCTCGTCACCGGCGCGCAGCACGCCGCTGGCCACGGTGCCGGCGTAGCCGCGGTAGTCGTGGTGGGCGTCGGACTGCGGCCGGACGACGTACTGCACGGGGAACCGGACGTCGACGAGGTTGCGGTCGCTGGCCACGTGCACGTGCTCGAGGTGGTGCAGCAGCGAGGGCCCCTGGTACCAGGGCGACCGGTCCGACCGGGTGACGACGTTGTCGCCGTGCAGCGCCGAGATGGGGACGACGGTCAGGTCGGGGACGTCGAGCTTGGCGGCGAACGCGCTGAACTCGTCGGCGATGGCGTCGAAGGTCGACTGCGACCAGTCGACGAGGTCCATCTTGTTCACCGCGACCACCAGGTGCGGCACCCGCAGCAGCGAGGCGAGGAAGGCGTGCCGCCGGCTCTGCTCGAGCATCCCCTTGCGGGCGTCGACCAGCACGATCGCCAGGTCGGCGGTCGAGGCGCCGGTCACCATGTTGCGCGTGTACTGCACGTGGCCGGGGGTGTCGGCCAGGATGAACGTGCGCCGCAGGGTGCTGAAGTACCGGTAGGCGACGTCGATGGTGATGCCCTGCTCCCGCTCGGCGCGCAGGCCGTCGGTGAGCAGCGCCAGGTCGACGTAGTCGCCCTTGCTCGCCCGCTCGATCGCCTCGTACTGGTCCTCGAAGACCGCCTTGCTGTCGTAGAGCAGCCGGCCGATGAGGGTGCTCTTGCCGTCGTCGACCGAGCCCGCGGTGGCGATGCGGAGGATGTCCTTGCGCGCCGTCGCGAGCTCGGCCGCCTGCTCGGCGGCGGGGGAGTGGACGTCGACGACTGGCTCGGACACGCCCCCATCATCCCCACCGGCAACGGACGGCAGCGTCCGGGGCCGGGGCCGGGGCAGGGGACGCTGGTGTGAGCAGGGCCACCGGGCCCTCGGGAAGGGGCGGGCGTGGGCGGCTTGGTGTTCCTGGTGCCGGTGCTGCTGGTCGTGTCGCTCGGCTACGCCGTCACCTACGTGGTCGCCGAGGCGCTGGGCGTGGCCGCGCCCGAGGCGGTGGCCTGGCCGGCCGGGCTGCTGCTGTTCGCCGCCACCGCCTGGGCGGCGCTGCGGTGGCGCCGGCGCCGGGCCGCCCGGCGGCGCGCGGCCAGGAGCGGTCCACCACCGCGGCGTCGCTGACCGCCACGACGGTCCGGTGGCGCACCGTCCCGCGGGACGCCACTCACGCCCGCACGGCCGGGCGCAGTGCGGGCAGCCACCCGACGGCGTCGGCGCCCTTGCTGAACGTCCAGCGGGCGTCCCCGGTGGCCGCCCGCGGTCGGTCGGGACTGGTGCGCCAGCTCGGCGACCTGCGCGGTGGTGGCCTCGAAGGACTCCGTCCAGCCGGTCGGCGGCGCCACGGCGGCCGACGTGCTGTTGGGGCCCACCCCGCCGACCACCATCGCGCCCAGGGTCACCGTGGTCACCCCCGGGACGGTCAGGCCGGTGGCCGACACCGACGGGTCGACGGCGGTGGAGGCCGGCGTGTCGAAGGGCGCGGCGTTGTCCATGCCCCGGAAGGCGGTCGTCCCGGCGTTCCACTTCTGGGCGTTGGAGAGCTGCCACCGGTAGGACGCCGGTTCCACGGCGGCGTCGGTCACCACGCGGGCGTAGACGAACGTGGTCGCCAGCCCGTGGACCCCCAGGGGTGGGACGACCGGCGTCCACCCGGGCGGCACGCTGGCCATCGTCGGGTTCTTGTCGGCGTTGATCTCGGCGACCAGCACGTCACCGGTGGCCACGCCGGCCGGGCGCGCGACCGTGACGTCGGTGACCGCCGTGGTGCTCGTCGCGGTGCCGGAGGCGCCCACGGTCACCATCCCCCGCGCCGGCGCGGCGACCAGCGGGACGCCGGCGTGCCAGTACCGCTTGGTCACGGTGTTGCTCGCCAGCACGACCATGCCGGTGCTGCCGTCCACCGCCTGCTTGGTCGTCGTGGCGTTGTTGACGGCGGCGAGTCGGCGTCGCGGATGATCGGCGTCCCGCGGCCTGCGGGGAACACCGGGTCGGCCATCGGGGCCGACTTCTGGTAGACGGTGCCGGGGGTCCCGGGCGCCGGGCAGCCGCCGCTGCTCGGCGCGGTGGCGACCACGTGCACCATCTGCTGCTGCTCGTCGAGGACGACCTGGGGCCGGGTGTGGCAGTCGGCGAGCGTGCCGATCGTCGTCACCGACCACGCGCCCGTCCCCGGCTTGAACTGCAGCAGCTGGATCATCGGGTCGGTCGGGGCCGAGGTGTCCAGCTCCCCCAGGCTGGTCTTCACGGCGGCGTAGACCCGTCCGGCCTGGTCCGACTGCAGCGACCGGACGTTGAGGTGGTCGTCGACCTGACCCCTGCCCCGGACGGCCACCGAGCCCTGCCACTGCCCGGCCGCGGTCCCGTCCACGTGCACGGCCCAGTACACCGTGTCGTCGGCCTGGTTGCCGCAGAGCAGGCCCACCTTGTTGCCGCCGAAGGTCACCACGGCCGACATGTCGTCGGTGGAGACCGCGGTGTTGGTGTTGGTGGCCTGTAGGACGGCCGGCGTCCCCCAGGTGGCGCCGCCGTCGGTGGCGGAGTTCATGTACACGGCCGCCGACCAGCCGCTGGTCGCCGAGCCGCTCACCTGCGTCCAGGTCGCCCAGATGGTCCCGGTGGTGTCCTTCGCGATGGTGAGCGACTCGCTGGAGGCGTCGTTGACGGCCGTGGGGAAGCCCGCGTCCAGGGTGTACGCCTTCGTCACCGGTGAGTAGCTGTACCGGTACAGCCGGGCCGGCCGGCCGGGCACCGAGGCCTGCGGCGCCGTGGTGTTCGACACCGCCACCCAGTTGGTGGCCACGGACAGCTCGGTGCCGTCCCACAGGACGTCCGAGGAGGTCTCCCGGCGGTCGTCCACCGGCACGCCGGTGTCCACCCAGGTCTGCGTCGAGCGGTCCAGGCGGTGGATGTGCCAGGTGCGGGACACGGAGTCGAACATGACGGCCCACCAGGAGCCGTCGTTGGACCAGAGCTTGCTCTGCGGCTTGTCGGCGGTCGGCGGGTTCGGGGCGCCGGTGAAGGACTGGTCCAAGTATCCGATGTCACCCGGTGCCGCCGCAGCGGTCGACGGGGCGACCACCGCTCCCGCCACCACGAGGGCGGCCAGCACCGCCGTCACCGCGACCCTGCAGACCCTGCTCATCGACACCCCCTGGCGGTCCCCCCGTGCGCCGGGGGCACGTGCCACGTGCCGGGACGGCGACGCCCCGGCACGCCGGCCACGGTAGGCGTCGTGCGCCGGAGGACGGGGGCCTCTAGAAGTAGCCCTCCTTCTTCCGGTCCTCCATCGCCGCGTCACTGACCTTGTCGTCGCCGCGGGTGGCGCCGCGCTCGGTCATCCGGGTCACCGCGATCTCCGCGATGACCTCCTCGACCGTCGTCGCCCGCGAGCGCACCGCGGCGGTGAGGTTGGCGTCGCCCACCGTGCGGTAGCGCACCGTCTCGCGGAAGACGCGCTCGCCCTCGCGCGGCTGCACGAACTCGTTGACCGCGTACAGCATCCCCTGCCGCTCGACGACCTCCCGCTCCTGCGCGAGGTAGAGCGGCGGGATCGCGATGTCCTCGCGGAGGACGTACTGCCAGATGTCGAGCTCGGTCCAGTTCGACAGCGGGAAGACGCGGATCGACTCACCGAGGTGGATCCGCCCGTTGTAGAGGTCCCACAGCTCGGGGCGCTGGTTCTTCGGGTCCCACTGGCCGAACTCGTCGCGGAAGGAGAACACCCGCTCCTTGGCGCGCGCCTTGTCCTCGTCGCGCCGGGCGCCGCCGAACAGCGCGGTGAAGCCGTGCTCCTCGACCGCGTCGAGCAGCACCGGCGTCTGGATACGGTTGCGGGAGCCGTTCGGCTCCTCCTTGACCAGGCCCCGCGCGATCGCGTCGGGCACCGAGGCGACCACCAGCTGCACGCCGAGCTCGGCGACGCGCTTGTCGCGGAACTCCAGGACGTCGGGGAAGTTCAGGCCGGTGTCGACGTGCATCACCGGGAACGGGATGCGCGCCGGGCCGAAGGCCTTGCGGGCCAGCTCCAGCATGACGATGGAGTCCTTGCCGCCGGAGAACAGCAGCACCGGGCGCTCGAGCTCGGCGGCCACCTCGCGGATCACGTGGATGGACTCCGCCTCCAGCGTCTCCAGCTGGGTGAGCCGGTAGTCGGGAGTGGTCACCCCTCCAGTGTCGGCCATGCCGCCGGGGTCGCCCGTCCCGGCCCCCGTGTCACGGGCCTCAGCGCACCGCGGCGAGCAGGCCGGCGGCCAGCTCCGGGCGGCACACCAGCAGGTCGGGCAGCGACGGGTCGGGCTCGTTGTAGCGCAGCGGGGAGCCGTCCAGCCGCAGCGCGGTCAGCCCCGCGGCCAGGGCGACGGCGACCGGGGCGGCGGAGTCCCACTGGTACATGCCGCCGGCGTGCACGTAGGCGTCGACCTCGCCGCGCACCACGGCCGTCGTCTTCCAGCCGGCCGACCCCAGCGGCACCAGCTCGCCGCCGACCGCCTCCGCCGCCGCGGCGGCCTGGACGGGCGGGCGGGTGCGGCTGACGGCGATCCGCGGCGGCCGGGCCGTGGCCGGCGGCGGCGCGGGCGCGGGGTCGGTGACCAGCACCTCGCCGACGGCGGGCAGTGCCACCGCCGCGGCGGAGAGCGCGCCGCCGGCCCACAGCGCCACGTGGACGGCGAAGTCGGACCGGTCCGTCTCGCCGTACTCGCGGGTGCCGTCGAGCGGGTCGACGATCCACACCCGTCCGGCGGCCAGCCGGCTGCGGTCGTCGGCGGCCTCCTCGCTGAACACGACGTCGTCCGGGCGGTGCGCGGCCAGCACGCCGGTGATGGCCGCCTGCGCCGCGGCGTCCCCCGCGTCGCCCAGGGCGCGGCCGGTCAGCCCGCCGGAGCGCAGCTCCAGCAGCACCTGGGCAGCCGCCCGTGCGGCGGCGGCGGCGACCTCGACGTCCCTCATGCCCCGGTTCCCGAGGGCGCGGTCGCGTCGGTCGGGCGCGACGGCGGGGCGTGCCGGCCGGAGGCGTCGGTGATCTCCGCGAAGTAGGCCGCGCGCAGCTCCTCGCGGGGCAGGACGAACAGGCCGCGCGCCTCGACCAGCGGGGTGTCCGGCGCCGAGGCCGGCGCGATGGTGCCGGTGACGACCGCCTTGCGGCCGGCGTGCTCGGTGACCCGGGCGCGGAGCAGGACCGGGGTGTCCAGCGGCACCGGACGGCGGTAGTCCAGCTCCAGCCGGGCGGTCATGCCCCACAGCCCCGCGCGGATGGCGGCCGCGCCGAGCGCCTGGTCCATCACCAGGCCGCTCATCCCGCCGTGCAGGAACCCCGGCGGGCCCTCGTAGGCCAGACCGAAGGAGGTCCGGGCGATCACGGCGCCGTCCACCCCGTCGGCGGTCGCCGAACGGAAGAGCACCGGTGGGGCCAGCGCGCTGCCCACGCCGCTCACCGGGTTGTAGACGCGCCGGAAGACCACCGGGTCGTCGAGCACCGGCAGCCGGGTGGCCGGGCGGGTGCTCACGGCCAGCCGCTCGCGGGCCGCGCGGACCACGGCGGCGACCTCGTGCAGCTCGGCGGCGGGGACGGTGGTGCGCACCGACGCGTCCACCAGGCCGCGCAGGGCCTCGCCCAGGTCGGCGACGGCCGCCATCAGCTCGGGGTCGTAGGGGGCACCCTCGACATCAGAGGTCACCCGCGGACGGTAGCCCGGAGGGCTGGCGCGGCAGCCCGGTGGGCTGCTGCGGGTGGGCGGTGCCGGCGTCCGGGACGACCGGGCCGGAGCGCGGCAGCCGGACGGTGAAGGTGGCGCCCTGGCCGGGGGCGGTGGTCAGGGCGACGTCGCCGCCGTGCGCGGCCACCAGTGCCGCGACGATCGACAGGCCCAGGCCGGTGCCGCCGGCGACCCGGCTCCGTGACGCGTCGGCCCGGTAGAAGCGCTCGAACACCCGGGTGGCGTCCTCGGGCGGCATGCCGGGGCCCTCGTCGGCCACCCGCAGCACCACCCGGTCGCCGCCGTCGCTGGTGTCCTCGCCGATCGAGACGGTCACCCGGGCCGTGGGCGGGGTGTGCACCAGCGCGTTGGTGACGAGGTTGCCCACCACCTGGCGCAGTCGTGCCTCGTCGCCGAGCACGACCGGCACCTCGGTGAGCGAGTCCTCCAGCGTCAGCCCGATCGGCCGGTCCGGCTGCAGCACCCGCGCGTCGTGGACGGCGTCCTCGGCGACCTCGGCCAGGTCGACCGGGGTCAGCGAGAGCGGCCGCTGCTGGTCGAGGCGGGCCAGCTGCAGCAGGTCCTCGACCAGCACGCCCATCCGCGCGCCCTCACTCTCGATGCGCTGCATCAGCCGCGCGGTCTCCTCGGGGGTGCCGACCGCGCCCTGCCGGTAGAGCTCGGCGAAGCCGCGGATCGAGGTCAGCGGGGTGCGCAGCTCGTGGCTGGCGTCGGCGACGAACCGGCGCATCCGCTCCTCGGAGGCGCGGGCCTGCTCCTCGGAGGCCTGCTGGGCGCGGAACGCGCTCTCGATGCGGCCGAGCATCCCGTTGATGGCCTGCGACAGCCGGCCGACCTCGGTGCGGCCGTCCCCGGTGGGCACCCGCTGCGACAGGTCGCCGGCCGCGATCGCCTGTGCCGTGCGCTCGACGGCGGCCAGCGGGCGCAGGCTGTTGCGCACCAGCCAGTAGCCGGCCAGACCGAGCAGTGCCAGCACGACCAGACCGACGACGACCTCGATGGCGACCAGCCGGCCGATCACCCGGTCGTCGCGGTCGACGTCGTCGCCCACGACGATGACCAGCCCGTTGGCCAGCTCGGCCGCGGTGACCCGCCAGGCGTTGTCGCCGTCGGCCGACTCCACCGTCGTCACCGACACGTCGCCGGGACCGCGCGGGCCGCGGTCCTCGTCGAGGACGTCGGCGACGACCTCGGCATCGACCTCCGGCAGGTCACCGTCCGAGGCAGGTCCGGCGAGCACAGTCGGCTCGTCGTCACCCGGGACGAAGCAGCCGAGGTAAACGCCCGGCCCGGTGAGGCGCTGTTGCGGGTCCCCTCTCCAGCAGGCGCCCAGGATCTGGGGGGCTTGCTGGTACTCGCGCAGCGCACCCTCGAGCTGCTGGTCCTGCTGCTGGGCCAGGTAGCGGTGCAGCAGCGAGGCGGCGGTCACCCCCGTGGCCGTGAGCGCGACTGCGACCAACACCAGCAGCAGCGCGACCAGCGTGATCCGCAGCGGCACCCGCGGCGGGCGGACCCCGCCGCGGGACGGGCCGGTCGCCGTACTCACGCGCCGCGGGGCAGCCGCAGCGTGTAGCCGACTCCGCGGATGGTGTGCAGCAGGCGCGGCTGGGTGGTGTCGACCTTGCGCCGCAGGTAGGAGATGTAGGACTCGACCACGTTGGCCTCGCCGTTGAAGTCGTAGTTCCACACGTGGTCGAGGATCTGCGCCTTCGACAGCACCCGCCCGGCGTTGGCCATGAGGTAGCGCAGCAGCTTGAACTCCGTCGGCGAGAGGCTGACCACCTCGCCGGCCTTGACCACCTCGTGCGACTCCTCGTCGAGCTCGATGTCGGCGAAGGTGAGCCGCGGGCTCTCGGCGGCGCGCTGCTGCCCGGTGCTGCGCCGCAGCACCGCCCGGATCCGCGCCAGCACCTCGTCGAGGCTGAACGGCTTGGTCACGTAGTCGTCGCCGCCCAGGGTGAGGCCGGAGACCTTGTCCTCGGCCGCGTCCCGAGCGGTGAGGAACAGCACCGGCGTGTGCCGGCCGCTCTCGCGCAGCCGCCGGACGACGCCGAAACCGTCCAGCCCCGGCATCATCACGTCGAGCACCAGCAGGTCGGGGCGGAAGGACGAGGCCAGCGTCAGGGCCTGCTGCCCGTCGGACGCCGTCGCGACCTCGAAGCCGGCGTAGCGGAGGCTGGCCGAGAGCAGCTCGCGGATGTTGGGCTCGTCGTCGACCACCAGGAGGCGCGCCTCCGGGGTGGTGCCTCGTGCGCTGCGGGTCCCCGTCACGACCTCTCCCGTGGGACGCCTGGCTGCCGTCGTCATGCCCTGATCGTGGCGTGTCGGGCTGCACCCGTGCTGGACGCCACCTGTGAGGTCCCTGGACGTCGCGGCCCTTCCCTCAGCCGGCGGGGGCCATCGCGCGGCCGCGCCGCCAGTAGCCGATCGCGTGGTGCTGGGCGCGGGACAGGCCCCAACGGCCCCGCAGGTCGGCGCGCACCGCCCGGACGGCCGCGGACTCCGCGGCGACCCAGGCGAACAGGTCCTCGCCACCGGGGCGCTCGAGGGCGGCGACGGCGTCGGCGAGCAGCGTGCTCTCCCCCGGGGGCGTGTCCCCGCGGTGCAGCCAGCGGACCTCGACCCCCGCCGGTGCGGTCAGCGGCTGCTCCTCCTGCGGACCGGCGACCTCGACCAGGGTGAGCCCGCGGGTGGCCGGGCCGGCCGCGGCCAGGATCCGGCTGATCGCCGGGAGCGCGGTCTCGTCGCCGGCCAGGAGCAGCATGCCGGCCGGTCGCTCGCCCAGCGGCCCGCCGCCGGCCACCCCGAGCAGCGCCCCGGGAGCGGCGGCGGCCGCCCAGGCGGCGGCCGGGCCGTCGCCGTGCAGCACGAAGTCGATCTCCACCTCGCCGCGGTCCGGGTCCTGCCGGCGGGCGGTGTAGCTGCGCAGGCTCACCCCGTGCGCCCCGGCCGGCCACACGATCCGACCGTCACGGGCGACGGCCGGCCAGCGCGGGTCGGCGTCGCCCACCCGCGGTACCAGCAGGTTCACCGTGGGTCCGGCCGCCGCGACGGCGTCCGGACCGCCGGACAGCACGACCCGGCGCACCGACGGGGTGACGTCGGCGACCGAGACGACGGTGAGGACGTCGACGGGACGCGGGTCCCCGGGGAGGGAGGCGCCGGCGGCATCGGTCACGCGGCGAGCGTAGGGACCGGCTCCGGCTCGGGCCGACCCGGCCGACCCCGGGGGAATGAGGTCGACCGAGCCGGCGATCGAGGACGGGGCCGGTTACCGTGAGTTACCTCTGCTCGACTCTCAGCAGGAGGTTTCCCCGGCGGCGCCCCATCACCGTGCACGCTACGTGACCACGGGCAGTCCGCCACTGCCCGACTGGGTGATCATGCCTCTCCCCGGAGTGATCTGGGTCGCTCGCGCGCCTGCCGCGTCTCCGGGTCCCTGCCATGTGTGCCCCCTGGGCGGGGCGGGCACCGGGGGAGGACGCGACCCGAGACGACGGAGGACGGATGGCGGACGACCTGAAGAAGGGTGACCACGTCACCTGGAAGAGCCACGGCAGCGAGGCCGAGGGCACGGTCACCAGGAAGATCACCGAGGAGACCGAGGCGGGCGGCCGCAAGGTCAAGGCCAGTCCGGACGAACCGCAGTACGAGGTCGAGAGCGACAAGAGCGGCAAGACCGCGGTGCACAAGCCCTCGGCGCTGCACGAGAAGTAGGAGGCGATCGTGAGCGAGGCCGACGACCAGTTCGCCGGGGCGTCATCGCGCAGCAACAAGCACAGCCCCCGGGTCGACGAGGAGCTCGAGCACGAGATCCAGGGGATGCTCAAGGCTGACCGGTCGACGCGGGCCGAGGAGTGGCGGGAGGTCGAGCCGGTCGCCGAGGGCGAGCCGGACATCCACGCCGACCCTGCCGGCACCCTCGTCGGCGGGACGCCGGTGGGGATGGACCACGACGCCGTCGTGGCCCGCGCGGAGATCGCGCGGTGGCTCGTCCGGGCCGACTTCCCCAGCAACGGTCCCGACCTGGTGGAGGCCGCGATGGACCACCGGGCGCCCGACGCGGTGGTCGACGAGCTGCGGCGACTGCCCGAGGGCGAGACCTACGAGCGGGTGGGCGACGTCGTCCGCGCGCTGGGGTACCCGACCGAGACCTGACCGGCAGGACGAGGAGGGGGCTCAGGAGCCGGTGCGCTCCTGGGCCTCCTCGTCCTCGTCCTCGTTCTCGGCGATCTCCTCGGCCCCGCGCCGGCGGAAGAGCTTGGAGCCCGGGAAACCCTTCACCACCTGCCGCAGGTCCTGCATGGTGTCGACCAGGTCGTGCACGTCGGTCCCGACGCCCTCGAGCGAGGACAGGACGGGGATGACGGTCTGGTCGAGGCTGTCGACCAGGGTCGGCAACCGGTCGACGAGGGTGACCAGGGCCTCGACCTCGTGCGGCTCCAGCGTGTCGGCCAGCCGGTGCACCGTCGGGGCCAGCCGGGCCAGCGGCTCCTCGTAGCGGCCGAGCAGGGGGTCGATCCGCGCGACCAGCCCCTCGGCGCCCTCGATGGCGCCCTCGGCCCGCCCCACCGTCGCCTCCGCTCGCTCCACGGCGCCGTGCGACCGGTCGATCGTCACGCCGACCGCCTCGATCGCGGCGTCGGACCGCTGCTGGGTCCGCTCCACCGCACTGATCGCGGCGTCGGCGCGGGTCTGGGTCTGCGCGACGGCGTCGATGGCGGCGTCGGCGCGGGTCTGGGTCCTCTCGACGGCGTCGATGGCGGCGTCGGCGCGGGTCTGCGTCTGCGCGACGGCGTCGATGGCGGCGTCGGCGCGGGTCTGGGTCTGCGCGACGGCGTCGATGGCGGCGTCGGCCCGGGTCTGCGTCTGCGCGACGGCGCTGATCGCGGCGTCGGCGCGCGTCTGCGTCCCTTCGACGGCGCTGATCGCGTGGTCGGCCCGGGTCTGGGTCGCACCGAGGGCCGAGATGGCGGTGTCGGCCTCCTGCTGCGTCTCGCCGATGGCGCTGATGGCCCGGTCGGCCGACTCGAGGGTGGTGCTCGCCCGGTCCAGCAGGCCGTCGGCGCGGCCGACCACGCCGTCCACCCGCTCGAGCAGGCCGTCCAGCCGGTCGACCGCCGCCGCCAGCCGGGGCACCAGCGCGAGCGCCTCGGCGACCCCGCCGCGCAGGCTCTCGACCGCGGAGAAGACGTCGGACGGACCGGGGATCGACGGCAGCCTCACGGGCCGACGCTACGTCCCGACGCAGCTCACCGCCCATCCGGTGAGCGGACGACCCCCGGACGGGGACCGCGGACGAGGCCGCACCGGCGGGTCCGGCGTCGCGTTCCCGCTCCTGCGACCCGCCAGTCGTATCGTTGTGTGCTGCCGCGCGTGCGGGGCGCAACGGCACGGACACGACGATGGGATGTCGACACCGGTGGGGGACGAGCGCGGGCGGGACGGCCGGGCCGACGGCCACGGCAGGTCGGCCGACCCCGGGCCGATCACCGTCGAGCAGCTGATCGCCCGCTCCGGCAACGCCACCGGCCGCCGCGCGGCCCGCCGCACCGGCGAGGTGCCCATCCCACTCGGCCCCGGCGAGTCCCTGCCCGCCCACCGCGGCCCCCTCCCGCCGGTCCCCGGCGAGCGGCCCACGCCGCCCGCCCTGCACGGCGGCGCCGCCCCGCACGGCGACGCCGCCCCGCGCCGTGGCCTGCCTCCCGTCCCCGGCGGCCTCCAGCGGTCCGAGCCGGCCGCACCACCGGTCGCACCGCCCCTCGCCGGTCCGCTGCACCGCTCGCAGCCGGTACCGCCCCTGCCGAGCGCGCCGGCCGGCGGCGTCCGGCACTCCGGGCCGGTACCGCCGCTGCCGGGCGGTCCGGGCGGCGTCCGGTACTCCGCACCGGTGCCGCCGCTGCCGGGCGGCCGACCGGGAGCGCCGCTGTCGCCGTACCGGTCGGCACCCGTCCCGCCGATCCCCGGCCTGGACGCACCCGCGATGTCCGGCGCCGGCAGCACCCGCCGCCCGGCCCTGGACCGCCGCGTGGCCCGGCGGGCGGCGCGCAGCCCCGGCCGGCGCCGGCTGGTCCGCGCGGCGCTGGCCGTCGCCGCGCTGATCGGCCTGGTCGTCACCTACCACCTGGGGCTCTACGTCCACGTCGACCGCGGCATCGCCCGGGTGGCCGCGCTGGCCCCCGACGGGCCCGAGGTCATCGCCCCGAAGCTGCAGGCGGGGGCGACCACCTACCTCGTCGTCGGCACCGGGCTGCCGGGCGCCACCGGTCCGGCGTCGGTGACCACGCTGCTCGTGCACGTCGCCTCAGGCGGCGACCGAGCCGTCCTGGTCAGCGTGCCGCCGACAGCGCTGGTCGACACCCCCGGCTGCCGCACCGCCGACGGCGCCGAGCGTGAACCGGTCTCCGAGGCCTTCGCCGCCTCGCTCCTGGCCGGCGGACCGGCCTGCACGGTGCGGGCGGTGCAGCAGCTGTCGGGCCTGCGGGTGGACCACTACCTCGCCGTCGACCTCGGCCGGCTGCCGTCGATGGTCGATGCGATCGGCGGGGTGAGCGTCTGCCTGCCCACCACCACCGAGGCCGGCGCCGCTGCCGCGCGCCCCCTGCCCGCGGGCACGTCGGAGCTGACCGGCGCGCAGGCCACGCAGTACCTGGCTCCCGGTGACGCCGGCTCCGACGTCACCGGCGCCGCCGCGGCCGAGCGGGCCCAACTGCTGCTGTCGGCCACGCTGCGCTCGGCGATGACGGCCGGCACGCTGAGCAGGCCCTGGGAGCTCACCCGCTTCTTCACCCGTGCCGCCGACGCAGTCACCGTCGACGAGCAAACCACCCTCGGCGACCTGCGCACCCTCGCCGGCGCCCTCGGCGGCCTCGAGGCCGACGCGGTCCAGCGCGCGACCCTGCCGGTGGCCCAGGTCGGCTACGTGCCGGCCGGCTCCGACCAGGCCCACGTGCTGCTCGACGGCGCCGGTGTCCGGTCGCTTTTCGACACGGTGATCGAGGACAGCGCGGTGCCCGCCGAGCTGGCCGCCCCCGCCGTCGCGGCGGCCACCGCCGCGGCGGACGCGCCGGCCGTCGACCCCGCCGCGGCGACCACCGGCGCGGAGCAGCCCGCGGCCAGCCCCGCCGCCCAGCCGCTCACCGTCACGCCGTCGGGCACCACGGTCGACGTCCTCAACGGCACCGCCACCGCCGGGCTCGCGGCGACCGTGGCCGACCAGCTGCGGCAGCAGGGCTTCGTCGTCGGTGAGGTCGGCAACGAGCGCGGCGTGGTCAACCAGACCGTCGTCCGCCACGGTCCGGGCGTCCTCGAGCAGGCGCGCACCGTCGCCGCCGCCGTCCCCGGCGCGGTGCTGCAGCCCAGCGACGCCATCGGCGACACCGTGCAGCTGGTCCTGGGTCCGGGCTTCTCGAGCGTCGTCCCGGTCCAGGTCGCCGCCCCGGCACCTCCGGCAGCAGCGGCCCCCGCCGCCGACACCCCGGCGGCTGCGGAGACCCCCGCGGCGAGCACGGAGCCCGTCACCTGCACCTGACGTAGGGACCCTCCTGCCCCCACCGTTCGCGAGCTCACGGCGGGCCCCTGCAGGAGGGCCGGCTCAGCTCACCCGAAGCGGCCGGAGATGTAGTCCTCGGTGGCCTTCTGGTCGGGGTTGCTGAAGATCTTCTCGGTCGGGTTGAACTCGATCAGCCGGCCCGGCTGGCCCACCCCGTTGAGGTTGAAGAAGCCGGTGGACTCGCTGACCCGCGCCGCCTGCTGCATGTTGTGCGTGACGATCACGATGGTGAAGCGGTCCTTGAGCTCGGTCATGAGGTCCTCGATCGCCAGGGTGGAGATCGGGTCCAGGGCCGAGCACGGCTCGTCCATGAGCAGGACGTCGGGCTCGACGGCGATGGCGCGGGCGATGCACAGCCGCTGCTGCTGACCGCCGGACAGGCCCGAGCCGGGCCGGCCGAGGCGGTCCTTGACCTCGTTCCACAGGTTGGCGCCGCGCAGGGAGCGCTCGACGACGTCGTCGGCCTCGGACTTGCGCATCCGCTTGTTGTTCAGCCGGTTGCCCGCCAGGACGTTCTCGTAGATCGACATCGTCGGGAACGGGTTGGGCCGCTGGAACACCATGCCGATCTGGCGGCGGACGTCGACCGGGTCGACGTCGGAGCCGTAGAGGTCCTGGCCGTCCATGACGACCTTGCCCTCGACCCGCGCGCCGGGCAGCACCTCGTGCATGCGGTTGATCGAGCGCAGGAAGGTCGACTTCCCGCATCCCGACGGGCCGATCAGCGCGGTGATGCTGCGCGGCTCGATGGCGACGTTGACGCCCTCGACCGCCAGGAAGTCGCCGTAGTAGATGTTGAGGTCCGAGACCTCGATGCGCTTGGCCACGTGCGTGTCCTCCGTGTCAGTCGGTCAGCGACCGGTCGTGGGAGCGAAGAAGCGGCTGATCAGGCGGGCGACGACGTTGAGCGCCATGACCAGGATGATGAGGACCAGCGCCGCCGTCCAGGCCCGGTCGAGGAACGCCTGGGTGTCCGTCCCGGGCTGGGTCAGCTGGTAGTAGGCGAACACCGGCAGGGTCGCCATGCGCCCGTCGAACGGGTCGAGGTTGGTCCCGGTGATCAGGCCGACGGTCACCAGCAGGGGCGCGGTCTCGCCGACGACTCGGGCGACCGCCAGGGTGATGCCGGTGCCCAGCCCGGCGATCGCGGTCGGCAGGACGACCTTGACGATCGTGCGCCACTTCGGGACGCCCAGGGCGTAGCTGGCCTCCCGCAGCTCGTTCGGCACGAGCTTGAGGACCTCCTCGCAGGAGCGGACGACGACCGGGATCATCAGCACCGAGAGCGCCACGGCGCCCATCACGCCGAGCCGGACGTCGTTGCCGAACAGCAGCGTGAACAGCGCGAAGGCGAACAGGCCGGCCACGATCGACGGGATGCCGGTCATGACGTCGACGAAGAAGGTGATGGCCCGCTTGAGCCGGCCGGTGCCGTACTCGACCAGGTAGACGGCCGTCATCAGGCCGATGGGCACCGAGATCACCGTGGCCAGCGCCGTGATGACCAGCGTGCCGAGGATGGCGTGGTAGGCGCCGCCGCCCTCGCCGACCACCCGGAACATCGAGTTGCTGAAGAAGGTGCTGTCGAAGCGCGCCAGGCCGTTGTCGAGCACCGTGTACACCAGCGACACCAGCGGGACCATCGCGATCGCGAAGGCGGTGGTCACCAGGCACGTCACCAGGCGGTCGGCGGCCTTGCGGCTGCCCTCGACGACGCGGGCGGCGACATAGACGGCGACCGTGCCGAGGACCGCGCCGTAGACGACGGTCAGCACGACGCTGAAGCCGGTCAGGGCCGACAGCAGGGCGCCCAGCGCGACCCCGCCGACGTAGAGGGCCGGCACGGCGTAGCGGGGCAGCCCGCGACGGCGGCGCACCGGGCCGTTCGGTGTGGTCGCGGCGGGGGCCGGGGCCTGGGTGTCGGTGCTCATCAGTTGGCTCCGGAGAAGTCGGCCCGGCGGTCGACGATCCAGCGGGCGAGCATGTTGACCGCGAGCGTGATGACGAACAGCACCAGGCCGCTGGCGATCAGCGTGTTGACCCCCAGGCCGGTGGCCTCGGGGAACCGCAGCGCGATGTTCGACGCGATCGTCGAGGGGTTGGAGTTGCCGATCAGGTTGAGCGTGGCCCCGGCGCCGCCCGACAGCACGATCGCGACCGCCATGGTCTCGCCGAGCGCGCGACCCAGTCCCAGCATCGCGCCGCCGATGACGCCGGACTTGCCGTAGGGGAGCACCGCCATCTTGATCATCTCCCAGCGGGTCGCGCCGAGCGCGAGCGCCGCCTCGCGGTGCAGTGCCGGCGCCTGGCTGAAGACCTCGCGGGAGATGGCCGAGATGATCGGCAGGATCATCACCGCGAGCACCAGGCCGACGGTGAACATCGTGCGGCCGCTCGTGGAGGCGGGGCCGGCGAAGAACGGGATGAAGCCGAGGGTGTCGGCCGCCCACACGTGGAAGGGCACGAGCGCCGGCGCCAGGACCGCCAGGCCCCAGAAGCCGTAGACGACGCTGGGGATGGCCGCCAGCAGGTCGATGACGTAGCTCATGCCGGCCGCGACCCGCCGCGGGGCGTAGTAGGTGGTGTAGAGCGCGATCGCGACGGCGAGGGGCGTGGCGACCAGCAGCGCGAGCACCGCGCCGAGCAGGGTGCCCAGGACGAGGGGGCCGACGTAGCTGCCGAGTCCCTCGCCGCCGGGGACGTCCTCCGCCGGGGCGGTGAGCGCCGGGATCGCCTCGCTGACGAGGAAGGCCGCCACGCCGGCGAGGACCAGCAGGATGAAGACGCCGGAGCCCTTGGCGGTGCCGGCGAAGATGCGGTCGCCCGGCCGGCGGACGGCCCGCTGCGGCCTGGGCTCGGACGGGGCCTTCGTGGCGGTCACCGCTGCTCCGTGGGGTCGATCAGGTGGGTGTCGGGTGCCCGTCTCGGGCGGTGCGGTGGGCCCAGGGCGTCGTCCGGCGCCCCGGGCCACCACCGGTCGGTGCGCGTCAGCCGGCGTTGATGGCGTCGACCGCGGTCTGGGCCTGCTCGCGCAGCGTGTCCGATATCGGGGCGTTGCCGGCGTTGTCGGCGGCGGCCTGCTGGCCGTCCTCGCTCACCACGTACTGCATGAAGGCCTTGACGTTGTCCGCGGCCGCCTGGTCGTCGTAGGTGACGCAGCCGACGTGGTAGCTGACCAGGACGACCGGGTACTCGCCCGAGCCCTCCGTCAGCCGGTTGACCTCGACGGCGAAGTCGTACTCACCGCGGCCCTCGACGGCCGGGCTGTTCTCGACGACGGCCGCCGCGGACTCCGGGGTCGGGGCCACGAACTCGTCACCGACGGCCACGTTGGCCACACCGAGGTCGCCGGCCCGGCTGGCGTCCGCGTACGTGATCGCGCCGGCCGTGCTCTCCACCACGCCGACGACACCCGAGGTGCCGTTGGCCGCCTCGCCGCCCGGCAGCGGCCACACGCCGTCGGGCTCGGAGGTCCACACGTCACCGGCGGCCTGGAACAGGTAGTCGGTGAAGTTGTCCGTCGTGCCCGAGTCGTCGGCGCGGTGCACCGGGGTGATGGCCTGGTCGGGCAGCGTCGCGTCCGGGTTGTCCGCGGCGATGGCCGGGTCGTTCCAGTTGGTGATCTGGCCGGTGAAGATGCCGGCGATCGTGGCGGGCCGCAGGTTCAGCTCGTCGACGCCCTCGAGGTTGTAGATGACCGCGATCGGCGAGATGTAGTTCGGCAGCTCGAAGACCTCACCGCCGGCGCAGCGCTCCTGCGCCGAGGCCAGCTCCTCCTCGTCCAGCGCGGCGTCGGAGCCGGCGAAGTCCGTGGCGCCGGCGATGAACTGCTCGCGGCCACCGCCCGAGCCGACCGGGTCGTACGAGAAGTCCACGTCCGGGTACTCGCCCTGGAAGCCGGCCTGCCAGGCCTCCATGGCCGCCTGCTGGCTGCTCGCGCCGGCGCCG
Source organism: Geodermatophilus maliterrae (assembly GCF_041018925.1). Taxonomy (NCBI): domain Bacteria; kingdom Bacillati; phylum Actinomycetota; class Actinomycetes; order Geodermatophilales; family Geodermatophilaceae; genus Geodermatophilus; species Geodermatophilus maliterrae. The sequence continues at coordinate 82,513 of NZ_JBFNXQ010000007.1, read as the reverse complement.
ACGAGGTCACCGCTGAGCTGCTGGGCGCTCTCGCCGCTGCCGCTGCCGCCCCCGGAGGAGGACTCGGACTCGTTGGCGGCACCACACGCGGCGAGCGCGAGGGTGCTGGCCAGCGCCGTGGAGAGGACGGCGGCGCGCGACGTGGTGCTGAGCTTCAACCCAGTGCCTTTCGAGAGAGGAGACCCGGACCTCGATGCCGGGCACAGCAGGACCGACGAGAGGGACGGTAGGCAGCGCAGGTGGCCGGTCCCGGTTCGCTCGGTGAACGACCGGTGAACGGCCGCGGAGCCTTTGCCGACCGGGTGAGAACGTCGTCACAACCGATCGGTGAACGACCGCGTGTCAGGTGGCGGACCGGCCCCTGCCGGGTCCCGCCGCGAGCAGGCGACGTGCTGGAACGGCCCTCCCGCAGGGACCCCGGCCCCGTCCAGGGCACCGCCCCGAGCTTGCGAGGGGTGGGGAGGACGGGGTCCTTCTGCTGCGAGGCGTGGGGGACAGGAAGGTCCTCCCTAGGGGACGCGCCGCCACGAGACGTCGACGGCGTGCCGGCCGAATCCCCGGCCCTCGTAGAGGCGCACCGCGGCGGCGTTGTCCTCCTCCACGTAGAGGAGCACCTCCTCCAGCCCGCGGCCGCGCAGGTGCGCCAGACCGAGGTCGGTGAGCGCGCGGCCCAGGCCCAGTCCCTGCGCGGTGGGGTCGACGCCGAGGACGTACACCTCGCCGACGGCGTCCGGGCCGGCGTCGCCGGGCGGGTGCACCTTGGTCCAGTGCGACCCGAGCAGGGTGCCACCCGCGTCCGGGTCTCCGCGCCAGGCCAGCAGGAAGCCGGCCGGGTCGAACCAGGGCTCGGCCTCGCGCAGGTGCAGGTCCTCCGGTGTCCACGCGCCCTGCTCGGGGTGGGTGGCGAAGGCCCGCGCGTTGACCCGCAGCCACGCCTCGTCGTCCCGGCCGGGCCGGAAGGCGGACACGTGCACGTCGTCGGGCAGTGCCGGACGGGGGTCGAGGTCGTCGTCGGTGAGGGGCCGGCGCATCTGCAGCAGGACGCGTGCGCGGGTGTAGGCGCGGGCGGTGGCCAGCGCGGTCGCGGCCGGCAGGTCGCCGTGCGCCCACACGCGCAGCGGCCGGCCGGCGGCCAGCTCCTCGAGCCGGGTGAGCAGCGCCGCGCCGACCCCACGGCCGCGGGCCTCGGGGGCGACGACGAGCTCGGCCTCGGCGTCGTCGGCGGACCCGGGCGCGCCCAGCTCGAGGCGCGCGTAGCCGGTCAGCACGCCGTCCTCGGTGGTGGCGACGACGTCCTGGCCGCCGTGCGGCCCGCCGTGCTGCAGGCGCAGCTCGGCCTCCTCCGACAGCGGCCGGACGCCGTCGGCCGCGGCCGCGGCACGCAGCAGCGCGAGGACGGCCGCGGTGTCGGCGGGGTCGAGCCGCCCGGGGTCGCGGACGGTGGGCGCGCTCAGAGCAGGGGGGCGGTGCTGCGGGCGGGGCCGGCGACGGCCTCGTCCGCCTGCTCCGCCTCGGCGCGCGCCGCGGCGGCGGTGGCGTCGGCGACCTGCTGGTCGAGCTTGTAGCCGACGTTGCGCACGGTGCCGATGAGCGCCTCGTGCTCGGTGCCGAGCTTGGCGCGCAGGCGGCGGACGTGGACGTCGACGGTGCGGGTGCCGCCGAAGTAGTCGTAGCCCCAGATCTCCTGCAGCAGCTGGGCGCGGGAGAAGACGCGGCCCGGGTGCTGGGCGAGGTACTTGAGGAGCTCGAACTCCTTGTACGTCAGGTCCAGCGGGCGGCCGCGCAGCTTGGCCGAGTAGCTGTGCTCGTCGATGACCAGCTCACCGGCCTGCGTGAGACCGCCGTCGGCGCCGTCGGCCGGGGTGGTGGCCGCGAGCCGGCGGGCGGTGGCCCAGCGCAGGCGCGCGTCGACCTCGGCGGGACCCGCGGTGTCGAGCAGGACGTCGTCGACGCCCCAGTCGGCCGACAGGGCGACCAGCCCGCCCTCGGAGAGGACGGCGACCAGCGCCGAGGCCACCCCGGTGGAGCTCAGCAGACCGCACAGCGTGCGGGACTGGACGAGGTCGTGGCGGGCGTCGACGAGGACCACGTCCCCGGAGTCGCCGTCGAGCAGGCTGGACAGCTCGGGGGCCACCACGCGCACCTGGTGGCCGAGCAGGCCCAGGGCGGGCAGCACCTCGGTGGTCGCCTGACGCGCCGCGGTCATGAGCACGAGTCGCATGTCGTCTCCTCGGGGAGGGCATCGACGGCGCTGTCGAACCGAGACTGCAGGATAGCCGACGGGCTCCGGGCCCCCGACGCGACGACCCGTCACGACTGGAGAACGGTCCGTGGCGGGTGCGGGGCGCGCCCACCGCTGCGCTCGTCGGGCGCCACGAGCGGGGGGCGTCTGCGACGATCAGGTCACAGCGGGACCCGCGGCGCCGCGCGCGGGGCCGCCGGTCCGGCGAGGAGGGTGCGTGACGACGGCGCTGGACGACCCGGCCGGCACCCGGGCCCTCCACCTGGGCTCGGCCCTCGCCGTCGCGGTCGCCACGGCGCTGCTGGTCCTCGCGCAGGGCCTGCTCGGGGAGCGCGGCGGGCCGGCCGCGGTGTTCCTCCTGCAGGTCACGCTGGCCGCCGGGTGGGTCCTGGCGACCGCCCCGCCCGGTGCACTCGGGGTCGTCGTCCTGGCCCTGGCGGCCGCCGTCGGCGCCGACCTGCTCGTCGCCCTCGCCGATCGGCCCGGCCCCGGGGTGCTGCTCGCCGTCGCCGGTCCGGCCCTGCTCGCCGCCGTGCTGCACCAGATGCTGCGCCGGCCCCCGCGGCGTGACGTCGTGGGCTCCCTCGGCAGCACGGCGCTGCTGGTGGCGGCCACCTGCGCGCTGGCCCTGCTCCTGCTGCCCGAGGTCGCCGGGGAGACCGGGGATGCGGCCGGCTCGCCGCTGCTCGTGGTGGGCGCGGCCCTGGCGGCCGGCCACGTGGTCGACGCCGTGCTGCCCCGTCCCGAGGTCGCGGACGGGGTCGCCCGCGGCGTGCCGGGACTGCTGGTGGCCCTGGCCGCCGGTGCCGCCGTCGCACTGCTGGACAGCGGCGCCGGCGACCTGGTCGACGTCCTCTCCGGGATCACCACCGGCCTGGCGCTCGGGCTGGCCGCCGCGCTGGCGGGGCTGGTCACCTCCTTCGCCCTGACCGACGCCCTGACCGGCCCGGACGCCGACGCGGACGGCGCCCGGCCCGCCGCCGGGGTGCTCGTGGCGGCGGTGCTGCCGCTGGCCTTGTGCGCGCCGGTCCTGCTCGCGTTCGCCGTCGCCTGACCGTGCGCGCGCTCCTGGCGGTCCTCGTCGCCCTCGTCGTCGTCCTCGGCGGGGTCGCGCTGGTGGCCGACCCGGTCGCCGAGGGGATCGCCGAGGACCGGGTGGCCGCGGCGCTGCAGGACGCGGGGGCCCTCGCCGGTGCCCCGGAGGTCGACGTCACCGGCTGGCCGTTCCTCACCCAGGCGGTGGCCGGCACCTACGACGAGGTGCGCGTCGGGCTGACCGCCGCGGACCTCGGCCAGCCCGAGGGCACCCGCGCCGACGTCACGCTGCGCGGCGTGCACGTGCCGCTGTCGGACGCGCTGTCCGGCTCGGTGCGGGAGGTGCCGGTCGACCGCGTCGACGGGACGGCGACGCTGTCCTACGCGCTGCTGTCGCGCGAGCTCGGCGCCGACACGACCCTCGAGCGGGCCGGCGACGGGCTGCGGGTCACCCGCACCGTCGAGGTGCTCGGTTACACCGTGCCGCTCACCGCGGTCGGCGACGTCCTCCTCGACGGCGACGACCTGCTCGTCGAGGTCGAGGAGGCCGAGGCCGCCGGCGTCGGCGCGCCGGACTTCGTCGTCGACCGGGCCGTCGGGCTGCTGGACCTGCGCTACCCGGTCCGGCTGCCGTTCGGCCTGCAGCTGACCGGCGTCACCCCCGCCGACGACGGCGTCGACGTCGCGGTCGAGGCCACGGACACGGTGCTCCGCGCGTCGTGAGGCGGGAATGTGCTGCGTCCCGGCCCGGTTGGGGCCGGGGATGAGCGGGACCGGACTGCTGGTGCTCGCCGCGGCGCTCGCGCTCACCGCCGTGGCGGCCTGGTGGCTGCACACCCGCGACGGGCGGCTGCGTGCCGCGGCCGACGGTGCGGAGGAGGACGGCGTGCGACCCACCGCGGTGCTCGAGCAGCTCGGCGTGCGGCCCGGCGACGCCGATCTGACCGTCGTCCAGTTCTCCACCGCCTTCTGCGGGCCGTGCCGCACCACCCGCGCCCGGCTGCAGCACCTGCAGGACACCCGGCCGGGCCTGGCCTACGTGCACGTCGACGCCGAGAGCCACCTCGACGCCGTCCGCGAGCTCGACGTCCGGCGCACCCCGACGCTGTTCTACCTCGACCGGCAGGGGCGGCTGCTCGGCCGCAGCAGCGGCGCGCCCCGCCCGGAGGATCTCAGCGCCCTGGTCGACGCGCACACGGGACCCCGGTCGTGATCGGCTACCCTCGCCGCGTGGGCACCCTGCTGACCTCGCGCCGCACAGTGGACCTGTGCCGCGTCGGCAGCTGCCTGTGTCGCGCCTCCTGAGGGCGGCCCCGCTCCGCCCAGACGTGCCCCCACCGCCGTCCGGAGAGCCCATCTGATGCCCGACAGTCCCGCGCGCACGGTCGACGTGCGCGGCCCCCGCTTCGCCGCGTGGGTGACCAGCGCCGTCCTCGCCGTCGTCCTGCTGACCGCGAGCGGCCTGCTCGCCGCGGCGCAGGCCGCCGTCTTCGCCGTCGGTGCCGCCGCCGGCCTGCGGTACGCGCCCTACGCGGTGCTCTTCCGCAGCCTGGTCGCGCCGCGGCTGGGCCCGGCGCGCGAGCGCGAGCCGGAGGCGCCGGTGCGCTTCGCCCAGCTCGTGGGTCTCGTCTTCGCCGTCGTGGGCGCCGCCGGGTACCTCTCCGGGGCGCCGCTGGTCGGCGCCGTCGCGACCGGCCTCGCGCTGGTGGCGGCCCTGCTCAACGCGGCCACCGGCTTCTGCCTCGGCTGCGAGCTCTACCTCACCGTCCGGCGGGCCCGTCCGGCCCGCACCGCCTGACCGTCCGCACACCCACCACAGGGAGGAACACCCCCCATGAGCCGCAACGACGTGCTCGTCACCGCCGACTGGGTCCAGGAGCACCTCGGCGACCCCGGCCTGGTCTTCGTCGAGGTCGACGAGGACACCAGCGCCTACGACGGCGGCCACCTCGAGGGTGCCGTCAAGCTGGACTGGAAGAAGGACCTGCAGGACCCGCTGCGCCGCGACTTCGTCGACAAGAGCGCCTTCGAGGCCCTGCTGTCCTCCCGCGGGATCAGCAACGACGACACCGTGATCCTCTACGGCGGCAACAACAACTGGTTCGCCGCCTACGCCTACTGGTACTTCAAGCTCTACGGCCACCGGGACGTCAAGCTGATGGACGGCGGCCGCAAGAAGTGGGAGCTCGACGGCCGCCCGCTGTCCAAGGACGCCGTGGAGCGCCCGGCCACGCAGTACACGGCCCAGGACCCCGACCTGTCGATCCGCGCCTTCCGCGACGAGGTCGTCGCCTCGATCGGGTCGAAGAACCTCATCGACGTCCGCTCGCCCGACGAGTTCTCCGGCAAGATCCTCGCCCCGGCGCACCTGCCGCAGGAGATGGCGCAGAAGGGCGGGCACGTCCCCACCGCCAAGAACATCCCGTGGAGCAAGGCGGCCAACGAGGACGGCACGTTCAAGAGCGACGAGCAGCTCGAGGCGCTCTACGCCGAGCAGGGCTTCGACGACAGCAAGCCGACCATCGCCTACTGCCGGATCGGCGAGCGCTCGAGCCACACCTGGTTCGTGCTGCGCGAGCTGCTCGGCAAGACCGACGTCAAGAACTACGACGGCAGCTGGGTCGAGTACGGCTCGCTGGTCGGCGTCCCGATCGAGAAGTGAGCTGACATGTGCGGAGCCCCGAAGCAGGGTGGTGGCCTGGCCGGCATCGACCTGGACACCCAGACGGTGATCCAGGGCCAGGTGTGGCACGACGGCGCCCCGGTCGCCGGTGCCTACGTGCGGCTGCTCGACGCCACCGACGAGTTCACCGCCGAGGTGGTCACCAGCCCCGAGGGCGAGTTCCGCTTCTTCGCCGCCCCCGGCGCGTGGAAGCTGCGCTCGCTGGCCCCCGCCGGCCGCGGTGAGCGGGTCGTGTCGGCCGACGTCGGCCTGAACGAGACCACGGTCGTCCTCGACTGACGAAGGCCCCCCTGCCCCACCGCCCGCAGGCTCGCGGCGGGACCCTGCAGGGGGCCACACGGCCGACGCCGGGCACCACCCGGTCGAGCAGCGTGTCACGCAGCCCCCGCCCGTCGGCTGTCGATGGCGCCGTCCTCCTCCGCCGTCCCGGGCCGTGTGCCCGGCCGTCCAGCCTGGCTCACCCGTCGGCCGGCGCCCGGTGGCGGGCGTGCCAGGCCACGGCGGCCAACCCCGCGGCGACCGCCATCACCGCGCCACCCGCGGTCGCGCCGGCGAAGCCGGCCTCGAGCAGCCCGGGCGCCCGGAGCGCCGCCGCGACCCCGACGACGGCTCCCAGGGCCAGCAGCCCGCCCCACACGACCCAGGCGGTGCCGTGCAGGTCGTCGGTCCGGGACGGCGTCCGGCGCCACCAGCGCAGCAGCCAGCCGGCGAGCACCACCGCGCCGGCCAGCGTGCTCGCGTGCTGGGCGACGTCGTAGCCGTACCAGTCCTCACCGAGGGCGCTGCCCACCGGCGCGGTCAGGGCGGGGACGTGCCGGGTGCCCCAGCCCCACCAGTGGGTGAACTGGTCCCACCCGACGTGCGTGGCCGCACCGACGGCCAGGGCGGTGAGGACGCCGGCGACCGCCCGCACCGAGGACAGCCGGGCCCGGAGCCCGGCCGGTGGCCGGACCCGCCGGCGCAGCCCGGCCGGGGCCGCGGCGCGTGCCGGGGCGGCGAGCAGGCCGTGCCAGAGCGCCCACGCCGCGGCGCCGAGGACGACGTCGACGGTGACGATCCCCAGGGCGCCGTGCGTCGGCCAGTCCGGGCGGCCGGGCAGGTAGAAGGGCAGGTCCGGCGCCAGGCTGCCGGCCACCAGCGCCGAGGCCGGGAGCCCGGTGCGCAGGAACGGCAGCACCGCCGCGGGGTGGCTCCCGGTGAACGGCACGGCTCCATCCTGCCCGGCGCGGCGGGTCCGGCAGCCGCCCGTGCCGGTGCCCGCCTACCGTGGCGCCGTGGTCGCCGCCTGGGTCCTCGTCGCGCTGTTCGCGGTGGCCGCCCTCGCCTGCCTCCTCGCCGCTCGCCGGCTGGCCCGCCCGCACCGGTCCCCGCGCCGGTCGCCGGCCCCGGTGCCCCCCGCGCGGTCCCCGCGCGGCCGCTGAACCCCCGTCCGCGGGGAGGGGCGGGCGGGCGCGCCGACTACCGTGGCGGTCATGCCTCCCCGGGACGCCGGCCGGTGACCGGCCCGACCGACCTGCCCGTCGCCGACACCGTCGACGTCCGTTCCGGCCCGGAGGTGGCGCCGGGCCTGCTGTCGGTGCTGCCGCTGCTGGGGGAGTGGCACGGCGAGGGGGTCGCCGCCGGGGGAGACGCCGGTGACCGGCGCTTCGGCCAGTGGCTGCGCTTCGCGCACGACGGCCGTGACTTCCTCGCCTACGAGTCGCGCACCTGGCTGATCGGCGACGACGGCCGGGTGGAGGGGCCCGGCGTCCGGGAGTCCGGCTTCTGGCGGCCGCGCGGCCAGGACGACGTCGAGCTGCTGGTCACCAGCCCGGACGGCCTGATCGAGCTCTACGTCGGAACGGCGCGCACGACCACGAGCTGGGAGCTGACCAGCGACGTCGTGGCCCGCACGCCCGACGCGCCGGACACCACCCGGGCCGTGCGGCTCTACGGGATCGTCGAGGGGGCGCTCATGTACGCCGTCGACCGCGCCGGGGCCGACACCCCGCTGCGCCCGACCATGTCCGCCCGGTTGGAGCGGCTCCGGTGACCGGGCCGACGACGGCGCCGCTGGACCCCACCCACCCCGCCACCCCGCGCAGGACGGCCGACCGCTTCGTCGACGCCGTCTGCGACCTCGACCCGATCGTCGCGACGTCGCTGGGCACCCGGCCCGGTGACGACCGGCTGCCCGACCCCAGCCCGGCCGGCCTGGAGGCCGAGGCCGAGCTGGCCCGTCGCACGCTCGCCGAGCTCGACGCCGTCCTCGCCGCCGACCCGGCACTGGCCGACGACGCGGTCGAGCGCCGCTGCGCGCGGCTGCTGCGCGAGCGCCTGGGCGCCGAGCTGGCGGCGCACGACGCCGGCGAGGGGTTCCGCGCCCTGTCCAACCTGTTCAGCCCGGTGCACTCGATCCGGCAGGTCTTCCTGCTCATGCCGACGGCGACCGAGGAGGACTGGTCCGTCGTCGCCCGCCGGATGGCCCGGGTGCCCGAGGCCTACCGCGGCTACCTCCAGACGCTCCGCGAGGGTGCCCGGCGCGGGCTGCTCGTCGCGCCGCGGCAGGTGTCCACCGTCGTCGGCCAGCTCGGCGAGTGGCTCTCCGGCCCCTTCTTCGGCGGCCTGGCCGCCTCGGGCCCCGAGGCGCTGCGCGGCGAGCTCGACGCGGCGGCGCGCGCGGCCGACACCGCGGTGGCCGAGGTGCGGGACTTCCTCCGCGACACCTACGGCCCGCAGGCCGAGGGGACGCCGGACGCCGTCGGCCGCGACCGGTACGCGATCGCCGCGCGCCGGTGGAACGGCTCCGACCTCGGCGCCGGGCAGGGGCTGGAGGAGGCCTACGCCTGGGGCTGGTCGGAGCACCGGCGGATCCTCGCCGAGCAGCGGGCCGAGGCCGACGCGCTGCGGCCGGGTGCCACGCCGATCGAGGTGATGCGCTGGCTCGACGAGCACGGTCCCGCGGTCGACGGCGTCGAGGCCATCCGGCAGCAGTTGCAGTCGATGATGGACGAGGCGATCGCGGCGCTGGACGGCACGCACTTCGACCTCGCCGAGCCGGTGCGCCACGTCGAGGCGATGATCGCGCCGCCCGGCAGCGCCGCGGCGCCGTACTACACCCGGCCGGCGCAGGACTTCTCCCGCCCCGGTCGCACCTGGCTGCCCACGCTGGGCCGCGAGCGGTTCCCGCTGTGGGACCTCGTCTCGATCTGGTACCACGAGGGCGTCCCGGGCCACCACCTGCAGCTGGCCCAGTGGGCCTACGTCTCCCGGGACCTGTCGACCTACCAGACCTCGCTCGGCTCGGTCAGCGCCAACGTCGAGGGGTGGGCGCTCTACGCCGAGCGGCTGATGGACGAGCTCGGGTACCTGACCGAGCCCGGCGCCCGGATGGGCTACCTCGACGCCCAGCAGCTGCGGGCCGTGCGCGTGGTCATCGACATCGGCATGCACCTGCGGCTCCCGATCCCGGACGACGCCGAGGGCGTGCTGACCGGGCACCGCGGGCAGCCGTGGACGCCGGAGCTGGCGCGGGCCTTCGCCGGCGAGCACCTCGGCAGCGACCCGGCGTTCCTCGACAGCGAGCTCATCCGCTACCTGGGCCTGCCCGGGCAGGCGATCAGCTACAAGCTGGGCGAGCGCGCGTGGCGGGCCGGCCGGGACGCCGCGCAGCGGGCGCGGGGCGCGGACTTCGACCTCAAGGCGTGGCACATGGCCGCGCTCTCGCAGGGCTCGCTGGGCCTCGACGACCTCGAGGCGGAGCTGGCGCAGCTGTAGCCACGGCGCCTCAGCCGGCCGGCCGGAGCCCCACCAGGCCGGCCAGCTCGGTCATCGCGCGGTCGAAGTACCGGTCGGCGTCCTCGACCGACCCGACCAGGTGCCCGAACAGCTCGAAGCTGACCGTGCCGAACAGGGCGCTCCACGCCACCAGCGCGCGCACGCGGACGGCGTCGTCGACCGCCGGGTGGCCGCCGCCGAGGACCTCCACCGCGGCGTCCCCGAGCAGTCCGGGCTCCCGTCCGCCGGCGGTCTCGGGCAGCAGGCCGGCGCGGGCGGCGTCGCCGAGGACGGCGCCGAGGACGATGCCCACCCGCGAGGCGGCGGGCACGGTGTCCCGTGGCGCGGTGTACCCGGGTACGGGCGAGCCGTAGAGCAGCGCGTACTCGTGCGGGTGCGCCCGCGCCCAGTCGCGCACGGCCGCGCAGACCGACGTCCACCGCTGCGCCGGCGGCGCGGCCGGGTCGTCGGCGGCCTCGGCCGCGGCCCCGAGGTCGTCGTAGCCGTCGATGATCAGCCGGGTCAGCAGGTCGTCGCGGCTGGGGAAGTACCGGTAGACGGCCGACGAGGCCATCCCCAGCTCCCGGGCCACCGCGCGCAGCGACAACGCGGCCGCTCCCACCTCGGCCAGCTGGCGGCGCGCGGCCTCGGCGATCTCGGCGGTCAGCTCGGCACGGACGCGCTCGCGGGCGGTGGGCACGCTGTCATCCTGACCGATCGAGAGCACTGCGCGCAAGTGAGAGCGCTGCTCTTGACATGACGAACGATGTGAGCGAGCGTCGTCCTCGAACGAGAGCACCGCTCTCGACGGAGCTCCTCAGGAGGAGACGTGGCACTGCACGTGATCGTGGGCAAGGGGCCGGTGGGCCTGACGACGGCGGAGCTGCTGGCCGACCAGGGGCACCGGGTACGGGTGCTGTCCCGCAGCGGCGGGACCTCGACCGACCGGGTCGAGCACCGCCGGGTGGACGCCGCCGACGCCGCCGGGCTGACCGAGGCGGCCACCGGTGCCGCGGCGCTCTACAACGCCGTCAACCCGGCGTACGACCGCTGGACCACCGACTGGCCGCCGGTGGCCGCCGCGCTGCTCGCCGCCACCGAGCGCAGTGGCGCGGTGCTGGTGACCATGTCGAACCTGTACGTCTACGGCCGCCCCACCGGGCCGATGACCCCGGAGAGCCCGCTGGCCGCCACCGACACCAAGGGCCGGGTGCGGATCGCCATGTGGCGCGAGGCGCTGGCCGCGCACGAGGCCGGCCGCATCCGGATGACCGAGGCCCGGGCGGGGGACTTCGTCGGACCGCAGGTGCCGGCCGACCACTCCCACCTGGTCCGCCAGCTCCCCGCTCTGCGCCGCGGCCGCCGCGCGTGGGTGGTCGGTGACCCCGATGCGCCACGCAGCTGGACGTACCTGCCCGACGTCGCGGCGACACTGGCGGTGCTCGGCACCGACACGCGGGCGCTCGGCCGGGCCTGGCACGTCCCGAGCAACCCGCCGCGCTCGCAGCGGCAGGCCCTGGCCGACCTGGCCCGGGCGATGGGTCGCCGGCCGGTGCCGGTCAGCGGCGTCCCGTGGCCCGTGCTGCAGGCGGTCGGCCGGTTCTCGCCGGTGATGCGCGAGGTCGTCGACATCCGGCACCAGTTCGACCAGGAGTACGTCCTCGACGCCACGGCGACGACGCAGGCGTTCGGGCTGACGGCCACCCCGTGGGACCAGGTGCTCGCGGCGACCGCGGGCGCGGCCGAGCCCACGCGGGTCCGAGCTAGCGCGGCTCGACCGGGTTGACCGGGTCGCTGTCGGGTGTGATCGGGTCGCCCGGCTGGGCGGGGGCGACCTCCAGCCGGGTGGCCAGGAGGGCGTCGACGGCGTCGATGCTGCCGCCGACGTAGGTGCTGGTCAGGGCGGGGTCGGTGACCACGCACCACGCCCGGTCGACCGGCCACCACAGCGCGGCGCTCTGCTCGTGCGGCTCGGGGGCGAAGTTGGCGGCGGCCCGCTCGACGGGGCCGCGCACCAACAGCAGGTCGACGCGGGGGAGGCGCAGGCGGGGCAGGTCGGCCGCGCCGCCGTCGTCCCAGCCGAACCAGCACTCGCCGGGCGTGCCGGTCTCGAGCGCCAGGACGGCGGCCACCTCACGGGCGACGTGCTCGACCAGGTGGCCCTCGGCGGGGGCGTCGTTCCACACCCCGGGCTGGTCGAGCTCGCTGACGAAGTCCCACGAGCCGGTGATGCCCGGCCACTGCATGAGCCGGTGCGGGGTGGTGCCGTTGACCGCGGCCACCTCGTCCCAGCGGACGTGGACGTCGTCGTCACCCGCGTAGCGGACGGCGGGGTGGAACACCCGGGCGTAGGCGGGGAAGCGGGCCGGCAGGAGCGCGGCCACGGTGTCCGCGGCGGCGGCGCGGACCGCCTCGGCGATCCAGCGTCCGGCCGGTGCGCTGCGCGTGGCGGTGTCCACGGCCGCTCGGCCCTCCCCGGCGGTGCGGCTGGGGACTGTCCCCAGGGACGGACGACCCCCGGGCTTTTCCACGGCGCCGCCACGAGGGCGGCTGCGCGTGGGCCGACTGGACGAGTGTCGGCGGCCCGGGGGTCGGGTGACTGTCCGGTTCTCGCTCGCCGCCGTGCGACGGACGGGCGATCAGGATGCCGGCGTTCGGGTTCCAGTCCGAACGGGCGGCCCATCTGGACGGCGGCTAGCGGACAGCCACCTCACGAGTCCTGTACGAAGTCAATGTGTCGGACCACCTCCCCTCTCGTGTACCTCGACGGTACGACGGCCCGGGGCGTTCGGCAACGACGTGGTTCAGCCGTCGGCGGACGGCCGCTCGCGCCGCCCCGGGACGTCGGGACCCTCGAGGTCACGCTGGTAGACGTCTGGGATGTCGTCCTCGTCGGCGTCGACCTGCTCCAGCTCGTAGATCCGCCGGTACCGCCGGTTGCGCAGCCGCAGCACGACGGTGGCCATGAGGGCCGACAGCACGGTCCCGACCAGCACGCCGACCTTGACGTGGTCGTCGCGCTCGCTGCCGGTGCCGAAGGCGAGCTCGCCGATGAGCAGGGACACGGTGAACCCGATCCCGCCGAGCAGCGCCATGCCGACCAGGTCGGGCCAGCCCAGGTCGTCGGCGAACTCGGCCCGGGTGAACCGGGTGACCAGCCACGTGGCGCCGACGATGCCGATCACCTTGCCCGCGACCAGGCCGACGACGATGCCGAGCGCCACCCGGTCGCCGAGCGACTCGACCAGTCCGGACAGCCCACCGACGGTGACGCCGGCCGCGAAGAAGGCGAACACGGGCACCGCCACGCCGGCCGAGATCGGGCGGAAGCGGTGCTCGAGGTGCTCGGCCAGCCCCGGCCCCGCGCCCGGGCCGCCCGCCGCCTGGCTGCGCACCACCGGGACGGTGAAGGCCAGCAGGACGCCGGCCACCGTCGCGTGCACGCCGGACTCGTGCACGAACACCCAGGTGAGCAGCGCCAGCGGCAGCAGCAGCCACCAGGAGCGGACCCGCTTCTGCACGAGGAACGCGAAGACGGCGAGCGGGACCAGCGCCAGCGCCAGCCAGCCCGCGGCCAGCGAGGACGTGTAGAAGACCGCGATGATCGTGATGGCCAAGAGGTCGTCGACGACGGCGAGGGTGAGCAGGAAGGTCCGCAGCCCGCTCGGCAGGTGGGTGCTGATGACCGCCAGGACGGCGAGGGCGAAGGCGATGTCGGTGGCCGTCGGGATCGCCCAGCCGCGCAGGCCGCCGCCGGCGCCGAGGTTGACCAGCACGTAGAGCACCGCCGGCACGATCATCCCGCCGACCGCCGCGGCCACCGGCAGCGCCGCCCGGCGCGGGTCACGCAGGTCGCCGGCGACGAACTCGCGCTTGAGCTCCAGGCCGGCGACGAAGAAGAAGATCGCGAGCAGCCCGTCGGCGGCCCAGGTCCCCAGGGTCAGGCCCAGGTGCAGCGACGCCGGTCCCACGCGGGTGTCACGCAGGGTCTCGTAGACCTCCGCCCAGGGCGAGTTGGCCCAGACGAGCGCCACGACGGTGCCGACGAGCAGCAGCACGCCGCCGACGGTCTCCTTGCGCAGGACGTCGGCGATCCGGCGGGTCTCGGTCCAGGATCCCCGGCTGAAGACGCGGGTGGAGCCGTGGGGGACGGTCATCGGGTGGCTCCCTGGGGAGGGGTCGGGTCGGACGCCGCCGACCAGACTTCCCGGCACACCCCGGTCGACCCTACCGGTGCGGGCCGGTCGTCGCCGTCCGTGTACGGGGCCGGTCCGTAGAGTGGGCGCCGTGGACCCCCGCCCGGCACCGCCCCCGCGGGAGCGGTCCCTGCGGCCGGCGGAGCTGGCCGGCCGGCGCGTGGGCGTCTGGGGATACGGCCGGGAGGGCCGCGCCGCCGTCCGCGCCGCCCTGGCCGCCGGCGCCACCGGGGTGCTCGTCGTCGACAGCCGCCCGGTCGACCCCGTTCAGCTGCCCGCGGGGGTGACCGCGACGACCGACGTCGCGGACCTCACCGGGTGCGACGTCGTCGTCCGGTCGCCGGGCATCAGCCCCTACCGGGAGGACGCCCGCCTCATCGCCGAGCGCACGGTCGTCACCACCGGCACCGGGATCGCGCTGGCCGAGGCCGCCGGGCGCGGGGTCCCGGTGCTCTGCGTGACCGGCACCAAGGGCAAGAGCACCACCAGCGCCCTGGCCGCCGCCGTCCTCACCGCGGCCGGCCGCCCGGCGGTGCACGCCGGGAACATCGGGACGCCGCTGCTCGACGTCCTCCTCGACGGGATCGGCGACCGGACGCTCGTCGTCGAGGTCTCCAGCTACCAGGCCGCCGCCGTCCCGGACTTCACCGGCCGCGGCGCGCTCACCTCGCTGGCGCCCGAGCACCTCGACTGGCACGGGTCGGTGCAGACCTACTACCGGGACAAGCTGCGCGTCTTCACCGCCTGCCCCGAGCGCTCGGTGGCCGTGAGCGCGCAGGCCCGGCCGCTGGCGCAGCGGTACCTCGACGCGGCGCAGCTGGTCGACCCCGCCGAGGTGGTCCCCGCCGACCTCGCCGCGCGCCTGGCGCCGGCACACCTGCCCGGCGCGCACAACCGCAGCAACGTCGAGGTGGCGCTGGCCGCCTGCGCCCTGACGGGCCTGGACCTCGCCGCCACCGCCGACGCGGTCACCGCCGCCGTCGCCGGGTTCCGGGCGCTGCCGCACCGGCTCTCGCCCGTGGCCACCCTCGGCGAGGTCACCTTCGTCGACGACACGCTGAGCACCACGCCGGTCTCGGTGCTCGCCGCTCTCGACGCGCTCGCCGGGCGGCCGGTCACGCTCGTCGCCGGGGGCCAGGACCGCGGCCTGGACTACACCGACCTGGCCCGGACGTTGGTGGCCCGGCGGGACGCCGTCGCGCTGGTCACCGTCCCCGACACGGGGGCGCGGCTGGCCGCCGACGTCCGCCGGGAGGCCGCCGGCGTCCCGGTGCGCCTGACCGAGACGGCGTCGCTGGAGGAGGCGGTGGCGACGGCGCGCGCGACCACGCCGCCCGGCGGGGTCGTCCTGCTCTCGCCCGGCGCCCCCAGCTACAACCGCTTCCGCGACTTCGAGGAGTTGGCAGCCACCTATGAGCAGATCCTCGTCGACGCCGGTGCCGAGCGTGTCCGAGCGCTCTGACGCCCGCGCCGGCGTCGGGACCTTCGTCGTCGCCGGCCGGTCGCTGGACCCCGCGACCGGCGAGGCGGCCTTCACCTACCGCCTCGGCGAGGACGAGTTCACCGAGCGGCTGACCCTGGACCCGTCGCTGCTGACCGGCCCGGTGCCCTTCCACGCCTCCCCCGCGCTGGACCTCGTGCACCTGGTCATGGGCACCAGCTACTACAAGCTCGCCGCGCCGGGCCGGGTCGTCGTCGAGGGAGCGGTCACCGCCGCCCAGCTCGCCGTCGCGCAGGCCGCCTACACCGACGGGCTGGGGGAGTTCGCCGCGGTCAACCGGCTGCCGGTGCCGCACCGGGTCGAGTTCGACGCCGAGCTGTGGGAGCCCGAACAGGCCGGGACCGGCGGCGGCCGCGGCGCGCTGCTGCCGGTGGGCGGCGGCAAGGACTCCGCGCTCGCCCTCGTCGTGATCCCCGACGGGACCGCGCTGGCGATCAACCCGACCGGCGCGCAGCGCGACGTCGCCCGCGCCGCCGGGGTGCCGCTGGTCGAGGTCCGCCGCCGCCTGGACCCGCTGCTCGCCGAGCGCACCGCGCAGGGCGGCCTCAACGGGCACGTGCCGGTGACCGCGATCAACTCGGCGATCTCGACGCTGGTCGCCGTCCTCGGCGGTCACGGCCCCGTGGTCTTCGCCAACGAGCGGTCCGCCGACGAGGAGACGCTCACGATCGGGGGCGCGAGCGTCAACCACCAGTACTCGAAGTCCTTCGCCTTCGAGCAGCTGTTCGCCGCGGCCGCCGCGGAGCTCGGGGTGGGCTACTTCAGCCTCACCCGGCAGCTGTCGGAGCTGGCCACCGTCGCGGCCGTCGCCGCGCTGCCGCTGCGCGCCGACATCCTCAGCTGCAACCGCTCCTACACCCAGCGGCACACGGGCGGGCAGGCCGAGCAGCGCTGGTGCCTGCACTGCGACAAGTGCCTGTTCACCTTCCTGTGCTTCGCGGTGTTCCTCCGGCCGGCCGAGGCGGAGGGGATGTTCGGCGGGAACCCGCTGGCCGACCCCTCGCTGGCCGACGGCTTCCGGAAGCTGTGGGCGACGGAGAAGCCGTTCGACTGCGTGGGGGAGCGGGCCGAGAGCGCGGCGGCGATGGCGCACCTGGCGGCCAGCCGGTCGTGGGGGGACGCCCCGGTCGTGCGGCTGCTCGGGGCGGAGGCCGCCGCGGCCGCCGAGGTCACCGGCGCCACCGTCGCGCGGTTCCTCGCCCCGCGCGGAGGGCACGCGGTCCCCGAGCGGTACCTCGAGGCGCTGCGGCAGGTGCTCGCCGGCTCCCGCAGCGCCGTCGCCTGACGGCCCCTCTGCAGGGACCCGCGCCGAGCGTGCGAGGCGTGGGGGCGGAGGGATGAAGGACCCCCGTGCCCCCACCGCTCGCAGGCTCGCGGCGGGACCCTGCACGGGAGCCGGGACATAGGCTCGACCCCGTGACGACCGAGCACGGCCCTGCACCGCTGGCCGAGCGACTGCGGGCCCAGGGCCTGCGGCTGACGCCCCAGCGCCAGCAGGTCCTGGCCGCCGTCGCGGAGCTCGACCACGCCACCCCCGAGGCCATCGGCGCGCGGCTGCGCGAGCAGGCCGGGCCCGGCGGCGCGGCGCCCGACACCTCCACCGTCTACCGGACCCTCGAGCTGCTCGAGAAGCTCGGCCTGGTCTGGCACACCCACCTGGGCAAGGGGGCGCCGGTCTACCACGCCTCCGAGCACCCCCACCTGCACGTGGTCTGCGCCTCCTGCGGGGACATCGCCTCGGCCGACCCGTCGCTGCTCGACCAGGCGGCGGAACGTCTGGCCGCCGATCTCGGTTTCACCGTGGACGTGGGGCACGTCGCGCTGTCGGGCACGTGCCGCCGCTGCCGAGAGTCCGGGACGGAGAACGCATGACCACCACCTCACCCCTCGCCGCGCGGCCGGGTGCCGTCGTCGCCGAGGGCTCGACCGTCGCCGCGCACCACGGCGACCCGCTGCGCGAGCAGCGGCTGCTCGCCGAGGGCGCCGGCCTGGTCGACCGCAGCGATCGCGACGTCCTCACCGTCCCCGGCGCCGACCGGCTGACCTGGCTGCACAGCCTGACCAGCCAGCACCTCGAGCGGCTGGCCGACGGCACCGGCACCGAGGCGCTGGTCCTCTCGCCGCACGGCCACGTCGAGCACCACCTCGTCCTCGCCGAGCTCGGCGGCACCACCTGGGCCGACGTCGAGCCGGGCACGGGTGCCGCGCTGCAGACCTTCCTCGACCGGATGCGGTTCATGCTCCGGGTGGAGCCGGCGCTGGTCACCGACGCGTGGGCGCTGCTCTCGCTGGTCGGCCCCCGCTCGCCGGAGGTGCTGGCCGCGGCCGGGCTGCCGGCACCGGACGCGCCGTACGCCGTCGCGGCCCTCCCGGACGACGGATGGGTCCGCCGGGTGCCGGCCCTCGGCGACGGCGGCGCGACGGCGTTCGACCTGCTCGTGCCCCGGGCCGACCTGGCCGCCCGCGCCGACGCGCTGACCGCGGCGGGCGCCCGTGCCGCTGGTGTCGACGCCCACGAGGCGCTGCGGGTCGAGGCCCGCCGGCCGCGGCTGGGCACCGACACCGACCACCGCACCATCCCCAACGAGCTGGAGTGGCTGTCCACCGCCGTCCACCTCGAGAAGGGCTGCTACCGCGGGCAGGAGACCGTCGCCCGCGTGCACAACCTCGGCCGGCCGCCCCGGCGGCTGGTCCTGCTGCACCTCGACGGTGTCAGCGAGGACCTGCCCGTCCCGGGGACACCGGTGCTGGCCGGCACCCGCGAGGTCGGTCGCACCGGCACCGTCGTCCGCCACCACGAGCTCGGCGTCGTCGCGCTCGCCCTGGTCAAGCGGTCGGTGACCCTCGACACCGAGCTGACCGTGGGCGGCTCGCGGGCCGCGCTCGACCCCGACGACGCCCGCGACGCGCTCGACGACACCCGGGTCGCGGCCCGCGACCGGGTCCGGGCCGTCCGGTCTGCCACCATCGGGCGGTGACCTCCGTGAGCCCCGAGCCGCCCCCCGCCGGTGGGCCGCCCGTCGACGCGCTGCTGGCCCCCGGCTTCCTGGAGGGCGTGGAGTCGCGCCCCATGTCCGAGGTGCGGGTGCTGCGCCGCCGGGCCGAGCAGGAGGAGGTCAACCTCTCCTACACGCGGCGGCTGCTGCAGGGCCGGCTCGACATCGTCCGCCGCGAGCTGCAGCGCCGCGCCGAGCACGACGGCCGCTCGCTGCTGGACCTGCTGCCGGAGATCCTCGCCGAGAAGGGCCGCGGCCCCGCGCACGGCCTGGGCCGGCACCAGACGGTGCAGCCGGCCTCGCCCGGCGACTACGAGTCCTGGGTGAACGGCCTGACGCCCGACGTCGACCTGTCGGCGGTCCCCGAGCTGCCCGACGCCGACCTCGAGCGGGCCGCCCGCTCGCTGGCCGCCGCCGAGGGCTCGCTGTCCGAGCGGCGCCGCGGCGTCCAGCAGGTCATGGACACCCTCGCCGGCGAGCTGGCCCGCCGCTACCGCAACGGCGAGGCCGACGTCGCCGCCCTGCTGGCCGACGAGGGCCGTTGAAGGACCACGCTCCTCCCCACGCCTCGCAGGCTCGGCGCGGGCCCCTGGAGCGTGGCCGTTCCACCACCTCACCTCCGTGGCCCGACGCTCCCGTCCTCGCCGAGGTCTGGCGTTCGGGGTTCCTCGAGTCGGTGCACCGCGGCGCGCTCGTCGTCGTCGGTCCCGACGGGGAGGTGCGCTGGTCGGCCGGCGACGTCGACCGGCCGGTGCTGCCGCGCTCGGCCAACAAGCCCGTGCAGGCCACCACCTACCTGGCCGCCGGCTGGCGGCCCCGCTCCGGCGAGGAGCTGGCCGTCGCCGCCGGCTCGCACACGGGGGAGGACGGCCACCGCGACCTCGCCGCGACCGTCCTGGCCGCCGCCGGGCTGGGCCCCGAGGCGCTCGGCTGCCCGCCGGCGCTGCCCGGCCACGAGCCCACCCGCGCCGCCTGGCTGGTCGCCGGCCGCGAGCCCGAACGGCTGGCCATGAACTGCTCCGGCAAGCACGCCGCCATGCTGGCCGCGTGCGTGGCCGCCGGCTGGCCCACGCAGGGCTACCTCGCGCGGGACCACCCGCTGCAGCAGGCGATCGAGGCCCGGCTGGCCGCGGCGGCCGGTGAGCCGGTCGCCGCCGTCGTCGTCGACGGGTGCGGCGCGCCGCAGCACGGGCTGTCCCTGACCGGGCTCGCCCGCGGCACCGGCTCGCTGGTGGCTGCGCCGGCGGGGAGCCCGGAGCGCGCGGTGGCCGACGCGGTCCGGGAGCACCCCTGGTACGTCGCCGGCACCGGCCGGGAGGACACCGACCTCATGACCGCCGTCCCCGGTCTGCTGGTCAAGGGCGGTGCCGACGGCGTGCACGTCGCCGCCCTGCCCGGCCGGGGCGCGGTCGCGTTCAAGCTCGACGACGGCGGCGACCGCGGGCGGGCCCCGGTGCTCGCCGCCGGCCTGCGCCTGCTCGGCGTGGACGCCGGGGCGCTGTCGCGCTGGACGGTCACCCCGGTGACCGGCGGCGACGGCGTGGTCGGCGAGGTCCGCGCGGCCGCCGTCCTCCTCGGCTGAGCAGCGACACGCGGGTGTGAGGGGACTCACGGGCGGGTGCTAGCTCTTGCGCTTGCAAGAGCTAGCAGTGCTGGTTAACGTCGTGTCGTGCAGAGCCCTGGCGAGTTCGTCACCGGTCAGGTGAGGTCGGTCCGCGACAAGGTGGACCAGCTCGCCGGCAGCGTGGCGGAGACCGTCGCGGCCGAGGCCCAGCAGGTCTCGTCGGTGCGCTCGCAGGTGGGGGAGTACATCCGCGAGCAGCGCAGTGCCGCCCGGGTCTCCCTGCGCGAGCTGGCCCGCACCGCGGGCGTGAGCAACCCCTACCTGTCCCAGGTGGAGCGGGGCCTGCGCAAGCCGTCGGCGGAGATCCTCGCCGCCATCGCCAAGGGTCTGCAGATCTCGGCCGAGACGCTCTACGAGCAGGCGGGGATCCTCGACCGGCGGGCCGGCAACCCCGACACCGTCGCGGCGATCCGGTCCGACGACCTGCTCTCCGAGCGGCACAAGGCCGTCCTGCTGGAGCTGTACGAGACCTACGTCCGCGAGCACGCCGCGACCGCGCCCGACGGCGCGGTACCGCGGCCACCCCGCACCACCGGCACCACCCACGACCACACCCCCGGGACCCCTCCGGCCCCGAAGCCCTCCAAGGAGTCAGCATGACCAGCCCCTCCCTCCTCGAGCAGGTCGCCGAGCGCGGCCGCACTCCGCTCCTGGCCGCCGTCGGCGCCGGTGACCTCGCCGTCGAGCAGGCCCGCACCGTGATCGCCTCGCTGCGCTCGCGCGCCGTGGCCCTTCCCGGCGAGGCCCAGGTCCAGGTCGACCTGGCCGCCAAGGAGGCCCGCACCCGCGCCGAGCAGGCCGCCGACCGCGCCCGCGAGGCCGTCGTCCAGGCCCGCACCAACAGCCGCCAGCTGGCCGGTGCCGTCCGCCCCGACGCCGTCGCCGGCACCGTGGCCGAGCTGCTCGAGACCGCCCGCACGCAGGCTGTCAGCACCGTCGAGGCGCTGGCCGACCGCGGCGCCGACGTCCTGGAGGAGCTGCGCCGTCAGCCGGCCTTCCGCCGGTTCGCCGGCCGGGCCGAGCAGGTCGTCGACCGCGTCGAGGACGCCGTCGACGAGGTCATCGAGGAGACCGCCGAGGCCGTGAGCGAGGCCTCCGACGAGGTCACCTCGCTGGTCCAGAAGGCCGCCGCGAGGACCGCCAAGGCCGCCGCCAAGGCCGAGGCCGCCGTCGACGAGGCCGCCGAGTCCGCCAAGGCGGCGATCGACGGGACCGCCGAGACCGTGGACGAGACCGCCGCCAAGGCCGCCCGCAAGCCGGGCAAGCGCGCCACCCCGGCCGCGAAGACCTCCGGCACCAAGGGCACCTCGGCGCGCGTGAGCCGCGCCCGCACCGCCAAGAGCACCGACTGAGGAAGGACCCCCTCCCCCGCCACGCCTCGCTCCGCTCGGCGCGGGCGCCTGCGAGGGGGCCGTTGCCTCACCTCACCCGCTCGGGGCACTGCCCCGGAGGGGGCCACAGGCCCAGGGCCCCGGAGCTGCACCTGCGCTCCGGGGCCCTGTGCCGTCTCGGCGGATCCCCCGTCGGAGGGGTCACCGGGACGCACCCGGCGGGTACCCTCTGGGCATGTCGTTCGACGGGGTCCTGCTCCTCGGCCTGTACGGGCTCGCGCTGGCGCTGGCCCTCTGGGCCTTCGTCGACGCCGTCGTCCGCCCGGCCGCCGGCTACGTCGCCGCCGGCAAGCTCACCAAGCCGGCCTGGGCGGCGATCACGGCCCTGGCCGCGGTCGTCATCTACTTCCAGACGCCGATGAGCTTCCTCGGCCTGCCCGCGGTCATCGCGGCGGTCGTCTACCTCGTCGACGTGCGCCCCGCCGTGCGCGGGGTCCAGCGGGGCAACAGCAGCTGGTGACCCCGTGGCCGGCCGCGCCGGCCACGGAGCAGCTCAGTGCCGGTCGTCGCGGGGCATGATCGCCCACAGCACCAGGTAGGCGATGAACTGCGGACCGGGCAGGACGCAGGAGACGACGAAGGCCAGTCGCAGCCCGCTGGTCGACAGGCCGTAGCGGCGGGCGATGCCGGCGCAGACCCCGGCGATCATCTTGTGGCGGGTGTCGCGGGCCAGTCGGCGCGGAGCGGGAAGGGTCATGTCCCGACCCTAGGCGCGGCCGTGGGCCCGGGCATCGGGGAAGACCCTGGTCAACGGCTGAACACACCCGGAGGCGGCTCGGGCGAGGGCGCGGCGTCGGCGTCGTGCACCGGCTGCGCCGTCCCCGCGAACCGGTCCAGGTCGTTCCCGGCCACCACCCGCGCCGGCATCGGGTCACCGGCGCAGCGCCGGACCAGCCCCTCGACCGGCAGGGGCGCGTCCGAAGCAACCGCCACCAGGTTGCCGAAGCGGCGGCCGCGCAGCGTGCCCGGCTCGGCGAGCACGCACACGTGCCGGAACACCGCGCGCAGCGTGGCCACCTGGCCACGCGCGTACCGCAGCGGCGGGCCGTCGGCCACGTTGGCCGCGAGGACGCCGTCCGGCCGCAGCACCCGCCGCGCCTCGGCGGCGTACTCGACCGTGGTCAGGTGCGCCGGCGTCCGGGCGCCGGCGAAGACGTCGCTCACCACGACGTCGGCACTGCGCGGCGGCAGCGCCGCCAGCCCGGCGCGGGCGTCGGTGGCCCGCACCCGCACCCGCGCGCCGCGCGGCAGCGGCAGGTGCGCGCGGACCAGGTCGGTGAGCCGCTCGTCGAGCTCCACCACCCGCTGCCGCGAGCCCGGCCGTGTCACCGCCAGGTAGCGGGCCAGCGTCAGCGCACCCCCGCCGAGGTGGACGGCGTCCACCGGCGCCCCTTCCGGCGCCGCCAGGTCCAGCACGTGGCCCATCCGCCGCACGTACTCGAACTCCAGGTGCGCGGGGTCGTCGAGGTCGACGTGCGACTGCGGGGTGCCGTCGACCACCAGCACCCAGGAGCCGTCGCGGTCGGCGTCGCCCAGGAGCTCGGCGGTGCCGCCGCCGACCGCGGTGGGACCGGGCGGGATGACGGAGGGGCGGTCGGGGCGCCTCACGCGGGCGCCACCGCTGACCAGCGGACGGTCAGCTCCCCGTGCTTCCAGCGCCGGGTGGAGCCGACCAGCGGCCAGCCCTCGTCGGCCAGCGCCTGCACCGCCGCCGTCCACCGCTGGCGCGGGCCGAAGGTCGACAGCCCGGCCGCGGCGGCCCACGCCGCGTCGAGGGCGCGGAGGAAGCCGTGCACCGGCCGGCCCGGGACGTTGTGGTGGATCAGCGCCTTCGGCAGCCGCTCGGCGAGGTCGGAGGGGCGGTCGAGGTCGGCCACCCGCGCGGCGAGGGTGAGCGTGAGCGGCCCGTCGGCGTCGAGCGCCACCCACGACGCCCGCCGTCCCCACTCGTCGCAGGTGCCCTCCACCAGCAGCCCGCCGGGGCCCAGCGCGGCGCACATGGTCTCCCACGCCTGCGCCGCCGAGGCCTCGTCGTACTGGCGCAGCACGTTGAACGCCCGGACCAGCACCGGCTGCAGCCCGGCGAGTTCGAAGCCGCCGACGCGGAAGTCCACCCGCGGCGGGTCGCGGTCGACGGCGACGGCGGCCACCCGGGCCGGGTCGATCTCCAGGCCGACCACCTCGAGACCGGGCACCTCCGGGGTCAGCCGATCGGCCAGCTCCAGCGTGGTCACCGCCGAGGAGCCGTAGCCGAGGTCGACCACCAGCGGCCGGGCGGCGTCCCGGATCCGCGGCACCTGGGTGGCCTGGATCCAGCGGTCCACGCGGCGCAGCCGGTTCGCGTTCGTGGTCCCGCGGGTCGGCAGGCCCAGGGCGCGCGCCCGTCCCGCGGCCAGCCGGGGGTTGGCCCGCCGGGCAGCGAGGCTCGCCCGGCGCTTGTGCTCGCTGCCCCCCTCGCTCACCGGCCCCGAGGGTAGTCCGCCCCCGGAGCCGACTGGCGCACCGCGGCTACCTTGGGGCGGTGCTCGTCCGCTCCGACGCCCGTCTCGCCGACCTCACCACCCTGGGGGTCGGTGGTCCCGTCGACCGGCTGGTCGAGGTCACCGACCCCGACGAGCTGGTCGCCGCCGTGCGGGAGGCCGACGAGGCCGGGCGGCCGCTGCTGGTGCTCGGCGGCGGCTCCAACCTGGTCGCCCCCGACGACGGGTGGGACGGCGACGTCGTCGCGGTCCGCAGCCGGGGTGTCGATCGGCACGGCGACATGCTCCGGGTGCAGGCCGGCGAGGACTGGGACGACCTGGTCGCGGGGACCGTCGAGGAGGAGCTGGCCGGGATGGAGGCCCTCTCGGGCATCCCCGGCTCGACCGGCGCGACACCGGTGCAGAACGTCGGCGCCTACGGCCAGGAGGTCGCCCAGACGATCACCGCGGTGCGCGTCTACGACCGCGCCGAGAAGACCGAGCGGACGCTGACCCCGGACGAGTGTGCCTTCGGCTACCGCGACAGCCGCCTGAAGCGCGAGCCCGGCCGCTTCGTCGTCCTCACCGTGGACTTCACGCTCGACCCCGGGCCGCTGTCCCGGCCGGTCGGCTACGCCGAGCTCGCCAAGCGGCTGGGCGTGGACCTGGGCGGGCGGGCGCCGCTGGCCGACGTCCGCGCCGCCGTGCTCGACCTGCGCCGCGGCAAGGGGATGGTGGTCGACCCGGCCGACCCCGACACCCGCAGTGCCGGGTCGTTCTTCACCAACCCCGTGGTGCCGGCGGAGCAGGCGGTGCCGGGCTGCCCGAGCTGGCCGGCCGGGGACGGGCAGGTCAAGCTCAGCGCCGCCTGGCTGGTGCAGTCGGCCGGCTTCGGCCGCGGCACCCGCGACGGGCGGGTGGGGACGTCGTCGCGGCACAGCCTGGCGCTCACCACCGAGCCCGGGGCGACCGCGGCCGAGCTCATGGCCTTCGCCGAGCGCGTCGTCGCCGCCGTCCGCGAGCGGTTCGGCGTCACCCTGGTCCCGGAGCCGACGCGGCTGTAGCCGCCGCCCGGACTCAGCGGCGGGTGAGGCTCAGGAACATCACGTGCAGGCCGACGTAGCCGTGCTCGGGGTGGTCGAAGGCGCCCGGCACGGTGCACAGCACCTCGAACCCCAACGACCGCCACAGCGCGACCGCAGGGGCGTTCGTCTCGACGACGGCGTTGAACTGGATGCCGCGGTAGCCGGCGTCCCGCGCCCACGCGACGACGTGCTCGCCCAGCACCCGCCCCGCGCCGCGACCCTGGACGGCCGGGTCGACGAGGAAGCTGGCCGTCGCGACGTGCGACCCGCGCCCGGGCCGGTTGGGCCCCATCTTGGCGCTGCCGACCACCGTGTCCCCGTCGACGGCGACGACCGTCCGCCCGGGCGGCCGCTCCATCCACAGCGGCCGGGCCTCCTCCAGCGAGAGCCCCGCCGGGTAGGCGTAGGTGCGCCCGGCGTCGACCACCGACCGGAAGAACGGGTGGATGGCCGGCCAGTCGTCGTCCGTCGCCTCCCGGACGAGCGGACGGCGGTCACTCGGGCTCACGGGCCACCTTGTGCTGGGCGGCCTGGGCGCGCGGGCGGACCACCAGCAGGTCGACGTTGACGTGGTGCGGGCGGGTCAGCGTCCAGGCGATGCAGTCGGCGACGTCCTCGGCCACCAGCGGCTCGCGCACCCCGCGGTAGACGGCCTCGGCCCGCTCCCGGTCGCGGACCCGGTTGAGGGTGAACTCCTCGGTCCTCACCATCCCGGGCGCGATCTCGATGACCCGCACCGGCTCGCCGACCAGCTCCAGCCGCAACGTCTCCGCCAGCGTGTGCACCCCGTGCTTGGCGGCGGTGTAGGACGCACCGCCCTCGTAGCTGACCAGGCCCGCCGTGGAGCCGACGAACAGCACGTCACCCGCGCCCGAGGCCCGCAGCGCCGGCAGCAGCGCCTTGGTCAGACGGACGGTGCCGAGCACGTTGACCTCGTAGGTGCGCGCCCACGAGTCCAGGTCGGCCTCGGCCACCGGGTTGGCGTCGAAGGCGCCGCCGGCGTTGTTCACCAGGACGTGGACCCGCGGCAGCTCCGCCACGAACGCGTCCACCGACACCGGATCGGTGACGTCGAGCGGGAGGGCCCGGGCGCCGATGCCGTCCGCCAGCTCGGTCAGCCGGTCGAGGCGGCGGGCACCCAGGACCACGTCGAAGCCCTCGGCCGCCAGCCGGGCGGCCGTGGCCGCGCCGATGCCGCTGGAGGCGCCGGTGACGACGGCGGTGCGGCCGGTGCCGGGGAGCGGTCGGGCAGGGGGCGGGATGGCGTCGGCAGGACCGGGCATGTGGCCATCCTGGCGCTGTTGCAGACTGGTGAGTCGACAGGGGTGCCGCCCGGCGCCCGGGGACGCGCCGGAGGCGGGAGGTCGGAGTGCCCGCTCGCCGCTTCCTGCACCCCCGCACGCCCCGACGGGTCGCCACGATCTCGGTGCACACCAGCCCGCTCGACCAGCCCGGGGCCGGCGACGCCGGGGGCATGAACGTCTACATCGTCGAGGTCTCCCGCCGGCTGGCCGCCCGGGGCATCGCCGTCGACGTCTTCACCCGGGCCACCTCCAGCGACCTGCCGCCGGTGGTCGAGATGAGCCCCGGCGTCACCGTGCGGCACGTCAGCGCCGGCCCCTTCGAGGGCCTGGGCAAGGAGGAGCTGCCGGCCCAGCTGTGCGCCTTCACCGCAGGCGTCCTGCGCGAGGAGGCCCAGCACGAGCCCGGGCACTACGACGTCGTCCACTCGCACTACTGGCTGTCCGGGCAGGTCGGCTGGCTGGCGCGCGACCGGTGGAGCGTCCCGCTCATCCACACCGCGCACACCCTGGCCAAGGTGAAGAACGCCGCGCTGGCCGCCGGTGACCGGCCCGAGCCGCGTGCCCGCGTGATCGGCGAGGAGCAGGTGGTCGCCGAGGCCGACCGGCTGGTGGCCAACACCGAGGAGGAGGCCCGCCAGCTCGTCGAGCACTACGGGGCCGACCCGCGGCGCACCCTCGTCGTCCCCCCGGGCGTGGACCTCGACCGCTTCCGGCCCGGCGACCGCGCCGCCGCCCGGCGCGCGCTGGGCGTGCCCGCGGACGCCGTCGTGCTGACCTTCGTCGGCCGCATCCAGCCGCTCAAGGCGCCCGACCTGCTGCTCGAGGCGGCCGCCCGCATGCTCGACGACGACCCCGCCCTGCGCGACCGCCTGCAGGTGCACGTGGTCGGCGCACCGAGCGGGTCGGGCCTGGAGGCACCGCGCCGCCTGGAGGAGCTGGCCGCGCGCCTCGGCCTCGCCGACCGCGTGCGCTTCCTGCCCCCGCAGGCCCCCGACCGGCTGGCCCTGCACTACCGGGCCGCCGACGTCGCCGTCGTCCCGAGCCACAACGAGTCCTTCGGCCTGGTCGCGCTCGAGGCGCAGGCCTGCGGAACGCCGGTGGTCGCCGCCGCGGTGGGCGGGCTGCTGACCGCCGTGCGCGACGGCGTCTCCGGGGTGCTGGTCGACGGCCGCGACCCGGCCGCCTACGCCGCGGCCGTCCGCTCGGTGCTGGCCCGCCGGCCGCTGCTGGCCGCCGGCGCCCGCCGGCACGCGAGCGACTTCTCCTGGGAGCGCACCGCCGACGCCCTGGTCGCGGCCTACGCCTCCGCGGCCACCGAGATGGCCGCCGCGACGGCTGCCGCGGCCCGCCGCCAGCGGGTGCACGGCGTGCTGTGGCCGGTGCCCGGGACGCAGGTGGCCTGGTGAGCCGGGACGGCCAGGAACGGCCCGCCCGGGCCGACGTCGTCGCCTCGCTGGACGCGGTCATCGACCGGACGCTGCGCGACAGCGAGCTGGTGCACGAGCACCCGACGCCCGGCCGGTGGCTGGTCGACCTGCCCGGCACGAAGAAGCTCAAGACGGTGTGCGGGCTGATCGTCGGTGAGCACGCGTTGCGGGTGGAGGCCTTCGTCTGCCGCCAGCCCGACGAGAACCGCGAGCAGCTGTGGACCTACCTGCTGCAGCACAACGCCCGCATGTACGGCGTCGCCTACTCGGTGGACCGGGTCGGCGACGTCTACCTGACCGGCCGCCTCCCGCACGCCGCGGTGACGCCCGAGGAGCTCGACCGGGTGCTGGGCGCCGTCCTCAGCTACGCCGACGACCACTTCAACACGATGCTCGAGATCGGCTTCGGCACCTCGATCCGCCGGGAGTGGGAGTGGCGGGTCAAGCGCGGGGAGTCGCTGCGCAACCTCGAGGCCTTCGCCGCCTTCGCCCAGGCCGGCTCCCGCCGGGACGACGGCGACGGCGGCGGTGCACCGGCCGGGGGAGGGGACAGCCCGGACGGCGGGGCGTGACCGCGACCGAGCGGGACCGCGCGGCCGTCGGCGCCGACGAGCGCCCCGGCCACGCCCGGCGGTGGTGGGTGCTCGCCACCATGACCGTCTGCCTGCTCGTGGTGATCACGGGCAACACGACGCTCAACGTGGCCATCCCGACGCTGCAGCGCGAGCTCGGCGCCACCCAGGGCGAGCTGCAGTGGGCCGTGGACGCCTACATCGTCGTCTTCGCCGGGCTGCTGTTCTCCTGGGGCGTCATCGGCGACCGGATCGGCCGCCGGAAGGTCCTGCTCATCGGGCTGGGCGTCTTCGCCGCGGGGTCGGTGCTCGCCGCGTTCTCCAGCAGTCCGCTGGAGCTCATCGCCTGGCGGGCGGTGATGGGCGTGGGCGGCGCGGCCGTGCAGCCGACGACGCTCGCCGTCATCACCAACGTCTTCCCGCCGACCGAGCGCGGCCGCGCCATCGGCATCTGGGCGGCCACCGCGGGGCTCGCGGTCGCCGGGGGTCCGCTGGCCAGCGGCCTGGTGCTCACCCACTCCTGGTGGGGCGGCATCTTCCTGATCGGCGTCCCGGTGGCCGTCGTCGGCGTCCTGGGCACGCTGGCGTTCGTGCCGGAGTCGCGCGACCCGGACCCCGGCCGCCTCGACGTCCCCGGCGTGCTGCTGTCGATCGCCGCCCTGGCCGGCCTGGTCTACGGGCTCATCCACGGTGGCTCGGGCGTGGGCTGGACGACGCCGGGCGTGCTGGTGCCGCTGCTGGGCGGGGCAGCGCTCATGGCGCTGTTCGTCTGGCTGCAGCGTCGCTCGGCGCACCCGGCGCTCGACGTCTCGCTGTTCCGCCTGCCCGCCTTCTCCGCGGCGGCCGCGGCGCTGGGCCTGAACTTCTTCGCCCTGATGGGCGCGACCTTCTACCTCGTCTACTACCTGCAGGGCGCCCGCGGCTACGACCCCCTGCAGTCGGGTGCGGCGCTCATCCCGGTCGCGCTGGGGATGGCGCTCATGGCGCCGCGCAGCTCCCGACTGGCCGAGCGGTACGGCGCCAAGGCCGTCTGCGCCGGCGGGTTCGTGCTCATCACCCTGTCGTTCCTGGGCTTCCAGCTGCTCGACCAGGCCGCCCCGCTGTGGCTGCTGCTCACCACGCTGAGCGTGCAGGGCCTGGGCATGGGTGCGGTCATGGCGCCGGCCACCGAGTCGATCATGTCGGTGGTGCCGAGGGAGAAGGCCGGGGCGGGCGCCGCGGTCAACAACACCGTCCGCCAGGTCGGCGGCGCCCTCGGCGTGGCCATCCTCGGCTCGCTGCTCGCCACCGCCTACGCGGCGAACATCGGCCGGGCCGTCGACGTGCTGCCGGCGCCGCTGCGCGCCGAGGCGAGCACCTCGATCGCGGCCACGCTGGAGAGCGCGCGGACCACCGCGGCGCAGGCCCGCGCGTCCGGGAACGAGGAGGCGGCCGCGGCGGCCGAGGCGCTGGTCGAGCCCGCGCGCGAGGCGTTCGTCTCGGCCATGCACGTCACCGCCGTCGGGACGGCCGCCGCCTCGGCGGTCGCCGCGGTCGTCGTCCTGGTCTGGCTGCCGGGACGACGCGCGCCGGCCCGCGCGGCGCCGTCCTCGTCGTGAGCGTCGGGACGGGGGACGGGGACGGGACCGGGCCCTAGCGTGGGGCCCGTGCAGGACCATCCCGCCGCGCAGGAGCGCCTGGGCCGCGCGCTGATCGGCGTCGTGGCCGCCTCCGGCCTGGTGTACCCGCTGCTGCTGTGCGCGGTGCAGCTGGTGTTCGCCCAGCTCTTCGTGGTCGACGTCGTGGCGACCGCGCTGTGGCTGGTCGTCGCCGTCACCTGCTGCGTGGCGCTGGTGGCCGCGGTGCGCTGGGGCGCGGCCCGCCGGGTGCGCAGCCCGTGGCTGCTGGCCGGCCTCGCACCGCCGGCGCTGTACGAGGCGTGGGTGCTGTGGCCGCTGGTGACCGCCTGAGGAAGGACCACCCTCCCCCTGCCGCCCGCCGGCTCGCAGCGGGACCCTGCAGTAGTGCCGTTCCAGTGCCTCGACGGAGCCGGTCGGGCAGGATGGGCCCGTGACGATGTCTGCGGTGACCTCCCCGGGGACCCTGGTCCTGCTCCGCCACGGCGAGAGCGAGTGGAACAAGGCCAACCTCTTCACCGGGTGGGTCGACGTCGAGCTGTCGGAGAAGGGCCGGACCGAGGCCGCCCGCGGCGGGCAGTTGCTCGCCGAGCAGGGCCTGCTGCCCGACGTGCTGCACACGTCGCTGCTCAAGCGGGCCATCACCACCGCCGAGCTCGCCCTGGCCGCCGCCGACCGGCAGTGGATCCCGGTGCGCCGGTCGTGGCGGCTCAACGAGCGGCACTACGGCGCGCTGCAGGGCAAGGACAAGGCCGCCACGCTCGCCGAGTACGGCGAGGAGCAGTTCATGGTCTGGCGCCGCTCGTACAGCACCCCGCCCCCGCCGATCGAGGCCGGCAGCGAGTACTCCCAGGACGCCGACCCGCGCTACGGCTTCCTGCCGCCGGAGGTGCGCCCGGCCACCGAGTGCCTGGCCGACGTCGTCGTCCGGATGCTGCCGTACTGGTACGACGCGATCGTGCCGGACCTGCGCACCGGCGCGACCGTGCTGGTCGCCGCCCACGGCAACAGCCTGCGCGCGCTGGTGAAGCACCTCGACGGCATGGGCGAGGACGAGGTCGTGGGGCTCAACATCCCCACCGGCGTCCCGCTGCGCTACGACCTCGACGCCGACCTCAGGCCGGTCAAGCCCGGCGGTGAGTACCTCGACCCCGACGCCGCCGCAGCCGCCATCGAGGCCGTCAAGAACCAGGGCAAGAAGTAGGACGCACGGACACGACGAGCCGGGACGGCACGTCGTGGCGGTGGAGGCCGGTGGGCCGACCGATCACCCGGCGTGCGATCCCACAGCGTGCATCTCCCGCTCGCCGGTGACCAGGTAGACGACGCGGCGGGCGACGCTGACCGCGTGGTCGGCGAAGCGCTCGTAGTAGCGGCCGAGCAACGTGATGTCGATGGCCGACTCCATGCCGTGCGGCCAGTCGGGACTGAGCAGCTCGGTGAACAGCTGGCGGTGCAGCGCGTCCATGAGGTCGTCGTCGCTCTCGAGCTCGGTCGCCGCCTGGACGTCGAGCTTGGCGATCACCGCGCCGGTCTTGGTGACCAGGCTCTGCGCGACGTGGCCGGCCTCGAGGAAGATCGGCCGCACCTCGGCGGGCACGGCGGACTCGGGGAAGCGCATCCGGGCCAGCTTGGCCACGTGGGCGGCGAGGTCGCCCATGCGCTCGAGGTCGGCGACGATGCGCATCGCGGTGGTGATCGTGCGCAGGTCGGTGGCGACCGGCTGCTGCCGGGCCAGCAGGGTGAAGCAGCGTTCCTCGAGGCTCTCGCGCACCGCGTCGACGTGCTCGTCCCCGGCGATGACCAGGTCGGCGAGGGTCACGTCGGCGTCGAGCAGGGCGGTCGTCGCCTTGCTCATCGCCGAGCCCACCGAGTTGGCCATCTCCACCAGGCACGTGTTGATGTCCTCGAGCTCTTCGCGGTAGTGCTCCCGCACGGGGTCCTCCTCGTGGCCGGCCGCGGCGAGGCGGGCAGCGCTCCGGTCGCCGTCTGCATCCGGTGCGCCGACGTCTGGAACTCGAGGGTAGGAGGTGTGAGCGCGATGGAGATCCCCACCTGGTGAACGAGCGGGCACGGCCACGTGAACAGTCCCCGTCGGCGGCCCCGTGACCACTCGCACGGGGGATGCCCGGAGCGCGGCGCGGCCTAGCATCGCCCCTGTGAGCCCGCTGGTCGCCCTCGTGGCCGGCCTCGTCGTCGGCGCCCTCGTCGCGGCCGCCGTCGTCCTGCTCGCGCGCCGCCGGTCCGCCGTGCCCGAGCGGGGCGTCGGCGAACCCGATGCCGGAGCGGCCCGGGAGGCCCAGCTCGCCCGCCGCCTGCTCGACCTGATGGACCCCGCGGTGCTCGTCCTCGACGCCGACGAGGCCGTCGTGCTGGCCAATCCCGCCGCGCGCGGCTTCGGCATCGTCCGCGACCGCCGCCTGCTGGTCCCCGAGCTGCTGCGCCTGGCGCGCGACGCGCGCACCTCGGGCAGCCGCCGGGCCGACGTGCGGCTGCCCGGTGATCTGGTCGGCACCGGACCGCACACGGTCGGGGTCCACGCGGTGCGGCTGGGCAGCGGCCCGCCACCGACCTCCGGGCCGGTGGCACTGGTGCTGCAGGACGTCACCGAGGCCCGCCGGGTGGAGGCCGTCCGCCGGGACTTCGTGGCCAACGTCGGCCACGAGCTCAAGACGCCGGTCGGCGCTCTGGGGCTGCTGGCCGAGGCCATGCAGGGCGCCGCCGACGACCCGGAGACCGTGCAGCGCTTCGCCGCCCGCATGGCGCACGAGGCCGACCGGCTGGCGCGCCTCGTCCGCGAGCTGATCGACCTGTCCCGCTTGCAGGGCGCCGAGCCGCTGCCGGAGCTGGTCCCGGTCGACGTCGACACCGTCCTGGCCGAGGCGGTCGACCGCACCGGCCTCGCCGCCGCCGCCAAGGGCATCACCATCGCCGTGGGCGGCCGGCCGGGGCTGGTCGTGCGCGGGGTGGAGGCGCAGCTGGCGACAGCGGTGACCAACCTGCTGGCCAACGCGGTGGCCTACAGCCCGGAGAACACCCGCATCGCCGTCGGCGCGCGGGCCCGCTCGGGCTTCGCCGAGATCGCCGTGACCGACAGCGGCATCGGCATCCCGCGCCAGGACCGCGGGCGGGTCTTCGAGCGCTTCTACCGGGTCGACCAGTCACGGGCCAGCAGCACCGGCGGCACCGGGCTGGGCCTGGCCATCGTCAAGCACGTGGCCAGCAACCACGGCGGCTCGGTCACCGTGTGGAGCGAGGAGGGCCTCGGCTCGACCTTCACCCTGCGCATCCCGCTGGCAGCCGAGACGCCTCCCGACCCCGACTCACCCGAACCCGCCGGCACGGCGCCCGATGCCGTCGCCGGTCAGTTCCAGGAAGGACGCCCATGACCCGAGTGCTGGTGGTGGAGGACGAGGAGTCCTTCTCCGACGCGCTGTCCTACATGCTCGGCCGTGAGGGCTTCGAGGCGGTGGTGGCCCCCACCGGCCCCGACGCGCTGGCCGAGTTCGACCGCGCCGGCGCCGACGTCGTGCTGCTCGACCTCATGCTGCCCGGGCTGCCTGGCACGGAGGTCTGCCGGGCGCTGCGCTCCCGCAGCAACGTCCCGATCATCATGCTGACGGCCAAGGACTCCGAGGTCGACAAGGTCGTGGGCCTGGAGCTGGGCGCCGACGACTACGTCACCAAGCCGTACTCGGCACGCGAGCTGGTCGCGCGCATCCGCGCCGTCCTGCGTCGGCGCGGGGACGCCGAGGCCCCGGCCGACGGCACGCTGGAGGCCGGCCCGGTGCGCATGGACGTCGAGCGGCACGTCGTCGCCGTGGACGGCGAGCCGGTGGCGCTGCCGCTCAAGGAGTTCGACCTGCTCGAGCTGCTCCTGCGCAACGCCGGACGGGTGCTCACCCGCGGCCAGCTCATCGACCGGGTCTGGGGCTCGGACTACGTCGGCGACACCAAGACCCTCGACGTCCACGTCAAGCGGCTGCGCGCCAAGATCGAGCCGGACCCGGCCAACCCCAAGCACCTGGTCACCGTGCGGGGGCTGGGCTACAAGTTCGAGACCTGAGAAAGGTGGAAGGACCCCGTCCTCCCCACCCTTCGCGGGCTCAGGGCGGGGCCCGGGACGGGGCCGTGACTGGGGCCGGGGGCCGGCCGGGGGCTCAGTTGCCCCGGCCGGTCTCCTCCTGCAGCTCGTCGATCTTGCGGGACGCGTCGGCCTTGGTGATGTCCTCCGGCACGTCCTCCCCGGCCTGGCGCGCCAGGGTGTGCAGGTAGCTCTTCTGCGCCCCGGTGGCGGGCTCGTCGCCGGTCACCCAGTCCGACGGGTCCTTCTCGGCGGTGGGGTCGCCGGCCTGGCCGGTGTTGACGTTCTCTTCGCTCATGTGTTCGAGTCTAGGCGGAGGTCAGCTCCGCCGCAGGTCGGGCGGCGGCGCGGACGGCACGCGCCTCCTCCCAGCGCCGGCCGGTCCGGTAGACGTGCACGCTCCCGCAGGAGGGGCACTCCACCGACAGCGCGACGTGCGTCGGGTGGTTGGCGACCGATCGGATGCGCCGGTCTGCGACCAGCTCGTCGGTCCGGGTCACGGGGCAGGTGATCAGCAGCACGGGACCAGCCTGCGCCGGTCCCGGTGCCGCGACGAGTGGCAGGAGTGACATGGTCCGCGTCGTTCCTGCCATGATGGCGCGGTGACCGGAACCGACCGTCCGCTCGTCGTCAGCCTGCTCGCCGGTGACGGCGTCCTGGGGGCCTTCGGCCTGGGCGTGGCCGCCGAGGTCTTCGGCTACGACTACACGCGCTTCGGCCTGCCGCGCTTCGACTTCGCCGTCGTCACCGACCGCCCGGGCATCGTGCGCACCGACACCGGCCTGGCGCTGTACGTGGAGCACGGGCTCGAGCGGCTGACGGTGTCCGACATCGTCCTCGTGACCGCCTGGGAGAAGCTCTCGGCACCCGTGCCGCCGTCGGTCCTCGACGCGCTGCGGGCGGTGCACGCCCGCGGCGGCCAGATCGTCAGCCACTGCACCGGCGCGTTCGTCGTCGCGGCGGCCGGCCTGCTCGACGGGCGACGGGCCACCACGCACTGGCGCTACGCCGGCGAGCTGGCCGCCCGCTACCCGGCCGTCGAGGTCGACCCGCGGGTGCTCTACGTCGACGAGGGCACGATCATCACCGGTGCCGGAACGGCGAGCGGCGTCGACGCCCTCCTGCACCTCGTCCGCCGCGAGTGGGGCTCCACCGCGGCGACCGCGCTGGCCCGCGAGATGGTCGTCCCCCCGCACCGCGACGGCGGGC
The DNA here is from genome assembly GCF_041018925.1 of Geodermatophilus maliterrae. NCBI lineage: Bacteria > Bacillati > Actinomycetota > Actinomycetes > Geodermatophilales > Geodermatophilaceae > Geodermatophilus > Geodermatophilus maliterrae. The sequence continues at coordinate 47,333 of NZ_JBFNXQ010000007.1, read as the reverse complement.
AGGCGCAGTTCATCGACACCCCGGTCGCCCGCTGCGAGGACGACCTGCTCGGCCTCGTCCTCGACTGGGCCCGGGCGCACCTGGCGGAGGAGATCAGCGTCGAGGTGCTCGCCCGGCGGGCCCTGATGAGCCCGCGCAGCTTCGCCCGCCGGTTCAAGGCCACCACCGGGACGACGCCGCACGCCTGGCTGCTCGACCAGCGGCTGTCCGCCGCCGAGACGTTGCTCGAGGGCAGCGACGCCTCCGTCGAGGAGGTCGCCCGGCTGGTCGGCTTCGGCACCGCCGCCGGCTTCCGCGAGCAGTTCGCCCGCCGTCGTGGCGTGTCGCCGCGGACCTACCGGCAGACCTTCCGCACCGGCGCGGTCGTGCGGGCGGCGCGCGACGACGGCGACGCCGCTTGAGGGGTCACAGCGGGACCGGCCGGGCCACGCCGACCAGGGAGTCGAGCCGCCCGGCGTTGGCCGGGGCCAGCGGGTTGCGGACCACCTGGGTGAGCGCCAGCCCCGCGCGGGACAGCAGCACCGCGTGGGTGCGCGGGGTGAAGTGCCAGATGTGCTCGGCCGGTTTGAGCGTCCACCAGCGGGTGCCCAGCAGGCGCGCGGGCAGCGACGAGACGTAGGGCGTGGAGAACAGCACGACGCCGTCGTCGGCCACCAGCGACCGGGCGCTGCGCCAGAAGTCGAGCGGGTCGGGCACGTGCTCCACGGTGTCCCACGCGCAGACGACGTCGAAGCCGGGGCGCAGCGGGGCGTCGGCGAGCTGACCGCAGAAGACGTCGAGGCCGAGCGTCTCCCGCGCGTGCCGGGCGCCGGTGCGCGACAGCTCCACCCCGCTGGTCTCCCAGCCGGCCTGCCGGGCGGCGTCGAGGAACAGGCCGTAGCCGGCGCCGACCTCCAGCAGCCGGCCGTCCGGGCCGCGGCCGCGCACCCGGTCGAGCAGCGCGAGCCGGCCCGCCGTCCAGGTGCGCTGCAGCAGCATCGCGGGGTCGAACCGGCCGTCGGCGACCGCGGGGCCGCCGCCGTCCTCACCCCCGCCGTCGACCCCGCCGCCGTCGACCCCGCCGCCGTACACGCCGCCCTCGAAGTAGCCGACGTCGTCGTAGAGCCGCTGCAGGGCCTCGGGGCGCAGCCGCGGGCTGACGAAGACCAGGCCGCACCGCGGGCAGCGCACGACGCCGAAGGGGGCGAGGTCGTGCACGAGCCGACCGCGCACGCCGCAGAGGCAGCAGTCGACCTCCTCGGTGTCCTCGGCCGTCCAGGTCACCGGGGCAGTCACGCGGTCAGCCTACGGAGCCTCCGGCCCCGCTCCCAGTTCCGGTCCGTGCCGCGCCCACCGGCGCGCCGGCCGGCCGTTCCCCTCCCGACTCGGGGTGGCGCTGGGCGAGCAGCGTGGTGATCCGCCGGCGGACGGCGTCGGACACCAGCCCGGTCCCGCCGGACGGGGCGTCGGCGCCCAGCAGCTCGCCCGGGACGACGACGTAACGGGTGGGGGCGGCCTCGGCCTGGGCGAGGAAGGCCGCGCGGACGGCGTCGGCGTCGGCGTCGGCCGGGCCGGCGGTGACGGGGGAGTCGACGACCACGGTCAGATCGGGCAGCAGGCCGCGGGTGGCCCACAGCGACGTCCGGAAGATGCGGTCGGCGTCCAGACCCTGCCCGGCGCCGTGGAAGGCGATCGAGGTGTCCACGTAGTGGTTGCACACCACGACCTGGCGCCGCCTGAGCGCCGGGCGGATCACCGTGGCCACGTGCTCGGCCCGGTCGGCGGCGGCCAGCAGCGCCGCGGTGTAGGCGGCCACCGGCCGGCCCTCGCCGTCGGTCACCGACCGGCCGGCCGGGGGCGCCGGCGGGTAGAGCAGCTGGCGCACCTGCCGGCCCAGCGCCGTGTCGCTCGGCTCGTGGGTGGTCACCACGGTGTGACCGTCCTCCCGGAGCACCTGCGCGAGGTCGGCGGTGTAGCGGCGGGTGAGGTCGCGGTCGGCACCCTCGACCACGACGAACAGGCCGACGCCGCTCGAGGAGGCCGAGAGGAGGTCGGAGGTGCCCCACAGCAGCCGCAGCGAGTCGCGCAGGCGGGTCCGGGTCTGGGTCCGGTCGCGGGGCGCCACCTGCCGGACGGCGTAGGCGCTGACGCAGAGCGCGAGGACGCCGCCGACCAGCAGCGTGAGGCCGGGGCCGCTGAGGGTCAGGACCAGTTCGCCGAAGCGCAGCTCGTGCGTGCCCAGGAGGCCGGCCAGGCCCGGGCCGACGGCGACGGCGAGCAGCAGCACGATGCGCACCGAGGAGATGACGAAGGCGAACACCCGACCGCGCAGGCGGTCCTCGACCTCGAAGCCGATCAGCGTGTAGCCGATGATCCAGGACACCCCGGCGAACAGGCCGACGAGGAAGGCCGCGCCGGTGGCCAGCACGAAGTCCTGCAGCACCGACATGGCCAGCAGTGCCACCCCGGCCAGCCCGATGGAGCGGGCGAACAGCGCGCGCCGCGGCACCGTCGGCAGGATCCGCGGCCCGACGAGCATGCCGAGGGCCAGGCCGGTGAACACGATGCCGAAGACCACGCCGTAGCCGGCCGTGCCGGCGTCCAGCGTCGCGATGTAGAGCTGGGCGACGCCGATGATCAGCCCGCCGGCCCCGAAGGCGCCGATGACGCCGACGTAGAGGGCCCGCATGAGCGGCTGCCCGCGCAGGAAGGACACGCCCTCGACGACGAGGGAGAAGACGTTGGCCGGCGTCTCGCGGTCGGTGGCCGTCGGCGGGATCAGCGCCCGCGAGAGGAAGACGGTGACGGCCGAGAGCCCGAAGCTGGCCGCGTTGAACACCAGCGCGACGACGATCGCCGTCCGCGCGTTGCCGCCGTCGCCACCGCCGGGGAAGACCCGGCTGACCGTGGACAGCAGCGCGAACAGCAGGGCGGCCACCGGGACGGCGCCGTAGACGCTGAACAGCGAGACCTGGTTGGCCACCGCCAGCCGCTCCCGCGGCACGATCGCCACCCAGATCGCCTGCTTGGCCGGGTTGGTGAACAACCCGACCGCCTCGACGAGGAACTGGGCGACGTAGAGCCAGGTGAGCTCGTAGCTGACGGCCATCGACAGGTACAGGCTCAGCGCCAGCAGCTCGCCGACGACGACGGTGGTGCGCCGGTCGAGCCGGTCGGCCAGGGCGCCGGCGAGCGGGCCGAGGACCAGGTCGGGCAGCAGCCGGGTGAGGATGACGCCGGAGATCGCCGCGCCCTGCACCGCCGTCGACTGGTCGCTGGTGAGCTGCTGGGCCATCGCCGTCGTCGCCAGCAGGCCCAGCCAGTCGCCGAGGCTGGAGACGGTGATCGCCGCCCACATGCGCCGGAAGACGGGGATGCGCACCAGCGCGAGCAGGGCGTTGTCGTGACCGCGCCCGCTGGCCGACGACCCCGCACGCCCCGCCGCCTGTCCGTCGATCACAGTCCTCGCCGTCCGGTCGTCGCGGTGGTCCCGAGCAGGGTAGTGGCGGACGGTGCCGTCCGGGCGCTCCCACGATCCGCCGGGGGAGTCCCGCTCAGTCGGCCGGCCGGCGTCGGTGCAGCGTCAGCGGCACGGGTGGGGGACTGGCCGGGTGCGGCGCGACCAGGCCCTGGTCGAGCCGGGACTCGGTCAGCCGGCGCAGCTCGGCGTAGGCGGCCGCGCCCAGCAGCGCGGTCAGCTCGGGGCCGTAGGTGAGCACCAGCGGCTCGGGGGAGACGTGCGCGGCGGGGGAACCGGTGCACCACCAGTGCAGGTCCGCGCCGCCCGGGCCCCAGCCGCGGCGGTCGAACTCACCCACGGTGCTGACCAGCACGGTGCTGCCGTCGGGCCGCTCGACCTCCACCTGCTCGCGGCGCACCGGCAGCTGCCAGCAGACGTCGGGCTTGGTGGTCAGCGGGTGCAGCTCCTCCCGCAGCGCCATGCGGTGCAGCGCGCAGCCGCTGCCGCCGGGGAAGCCGGGCCGGTTGAGGAACACGCAGGCGCCGTCGACCAGGCGGGTGCGCAGCGAGCGGACGCCGCCCTCGTCGGGGGCCAGGTCGTCTGCGGGGTCCTCCTCCGTCCACGCGCCGCGGCCGACGGGGGCCAGCTGCCAGTCCTCGTCGGTCAGGTCGGCGACCGCGGCGGTCACCCGGGCGAGGTCGTCCTCGTCGGCGAAGAAGGCGCCGTGGCTGCAGCAGCCGTCGTCGGGCCGGCCGGGGACGACGCCCGCGCAGCCACGGCCGAACACGCAGGTCCACGCCGAGGCCAGCCAGGTCAGGTCGGCCCGCACGACGTGCCCCGGGTCGGCGGGGTCGGGGAACTCCACCCACTCCCGGGCGAAGTCGGGGTCGACCTCGGGGGGCGCGTCGTGCACCGCCCCAGCGTAGGGACGCCTCGTCGCGCGGTGCCCCGCGCTGTTCGCCGGCGACGACGGAGGGCCGGCTGCTGACCGGATCAGCCCGGTGGCCGCGGGACCGGCAGACTGACCGCATGCGGCTCGGGGTGCTGGACGTCGGCTCGAACACCGTCCACCTGCTCGTGGTCGACGCCCACCGCGGCGGCCACCCCACCGCGCAGCACGACGACCGCTGGCTGCTGCGCCTCGCCGAGCACGTCGGGGACGACGACGTGCTGTCCAAGGAGGGCGAGAAGGCGCTGGTGAGGGCCGTGCGCAAGGCGTGCGAGCAGGCCGAGAAGCTGGGCTGCGAGGAGGTGCTCGCGCTGGTCACCTCGGCCATCCGCGAGGCACGCAACGGCATGGAGGTGCTCGAGCGGGTGCGCCGGCAGACCGGCGTCTCGCTGCAGGTGACCAGCGGTGAGGAGGAGGCGCGGCTGACCTTCCTCGCCGTCCGCCGGTGGTACGGCTGGAGCGCGGGCCGGCTGCTGGTGCTCGACATCGGTGGCGGGTCGCTGGAGCTGGCCAGCGGCGTGGACGAGGACCCCGAGGTCGCGCTGTCGGTGCCGCTGGGCGCCGGCCGCATGACCCGCCGCTTCCTGCCGGAGGCCGCCACCGGCGGCCGGCCCGACCTCGCCGCGCTGACCGCCCTGGGCGACCACGCCGCCGACGTGCTCCAGCCCGCGGTGAAGAAGCTCAGGGGCGCCGGGCCGCCGGACCTGGTGGCGGCCACCAGCAAGACGTTCCGCACGCTGGCCCGGCTGACCGGGGCCGCCCCCTACTCGGCCGGGCTCCGGGTGCCCCGGGAGCTCTCCTGCGACGGCCTGGGCCAGCTGATCGGCTTCGTGTCGCGGATCGAGTCGCGCGCCCTGGCCGAGCTGCGCGGCGTGTCGCCCGACCGCGCCCACCAGGTGCCGGCCGGCGCGATGGTGGCGCAGGCCGCCATGCAGGCCCTGGACCTACCCTCCGTGCGGATCTGTCCGTGGGCGCTGCGGGAGGGCGTCATCCTCCGGCGACTCGACTCGTTGGGAGACGCGTGATGGCTCAGCCCCGGGACCCCGACCCACGACGCGACCCGGAGACCGGCGGGCGGCCGCTGGCCGACATCCTCCGCGAGGCCGGCATCGAGGCGCCGCGCAGCGTCCGCCGCCGTGGCCGCGGCGAGGACACCGGCGAGACGCCGATCAGGCAGCGCAAGCGCGATCCCGACACCGACGCCGGCCGGCCCAACCCCGGCCGCCGCGCCGGCGACACCGGCCGGCTGTCCCGCGACACGGGACGGGTCGCCGACCGTGGCCGGGTCTCCGGCACCGGTCGCGTCTCCGACACCGGGCGGGTGTCCGGCGACCCCGGACGGGTCCTCGGGGCCGGCCGGCCGTCCCGGGACGCGGCCCCGCCCCGCGCGGTCGCGAAGGGCCCGGCCGAGCCGTCCACGGCGGCCATCCCGGGACTGCGGCCCTCCGGCAAGCCCGGCGTCCCCGGGGCGCCGGGCAGCGACGCCGCGCCGGCCACCGGCCCGATCCCGGTCATCCGCGGCGACCAGCCCGAGCTGCTCGAGGACGAGCCGCTCGGTGCCCGCGAGGGCGTGGTGGCCTGGCTGCGCTTCGCCGCCGAGCTGGTCCTGGCCCTGGCCGCCGGGGTGGGCATCTACTTCCTGTCCACCGTCGTCTGGGAGCAGCTGCCCCAGGTCGCGGTGGTCCTCGCGCCGCTGGCGGTGACCGGCCTGGTCGCCGGTGTCGGCGCCTGGCGGCAGCGCACCGGGCGCGAGCCCACGGGCCTGCGGCTGGTCGCCGTCCTCGTCTTCGCCGGGACGCTGCTCACCATCGCGCCGGCCGCCGGGCTGCTCGCTGCCGCCACCTGAGGTGCCGGTGGACGGTCCGGCCGCGGCTCACTCGTCCTCGTCGTCGCCGTCCCCGTCGGCGGCCCGGGCGAACTGCTCGACGATCGCCGCGCCGAAGGCGTCGAGGTCGTCGGGGTTGCGGCTGGTCACCAGGTTGCCGTCGACGACGACCTCCTCGTCCACCCACTTCGCGCCGGCGTTGCGCAGGTCGGTCTGCAGCGACGGCCACGAGGTCATCCGGCGGCCGCGGACGACGTCGGCCTCGGCGAGCACCCAGGGCGCGTGGCAGATGGCCGCGACCGGCTTGCCGGCCTCGAAGAACGCCTTGACGAAGGCGACGGCGTCGGCGTCGGCGCGGACGAAGTCGCCGTTGATGACGCCGCCGGGCAGGACGAGCGCCGCGTAGTCGTCGGGGTCGGCCACACTGACCACCGCGTCGACCTTCTTCTCGTCGCCCTTGTCGATGTGCTGGTAGGCGGTGATCGTCCCGCTCGCCAGCGACACCAGCTCCGGCTCGGCCCCGGCCTCCTCCAGGCTCTGCCACGGCCGCTCGAGCTCGACCTGCTCGACCCCGTCGGTGGCGAGCACGGCCACCTTCATCCCGTCCAGTTCTCCTGCCATGCGGCGGCGGCTACCCGCGCCCGCTGAGCGGCACACCCGCGCGCACTACGGTCCGACCGGGACCTCGGACAGGCGGGAGCAGGGACATGAGCGAGCGGCGGGGCCTGGCGGTCCTGGGTGGCGGGAAGATGGGGGAGGCGCTGCTGGCCGGGCTGGTCCGGCGGTCCGGCCCCGAGGGCGTCGTCGTCTGCGAGCGGCACCCGGAGCGGGGGGAGGAGCTCGCGCAGCGCTACGGCGTCGACGTCGTCGGCCTCGAGGAGGCCGCCGCCCGCTCGCGCGTGCTGCTGCTGGCGGTCAAGCCGCAGGACCTGCCGACCCTGCTCGGCATGCTCGCCCCCTCGGTCACCGCCGACCACCTGGTGGTCAGCATCGCCGCCGGCGCCTCGACCGCCACGATCGAGGCCGCCCTGCCGGCTGGGGTGCCGGTCGTGCGGGTCATGCCGAACACCCCGGCGCTGGTCGACGAGGGGATGAGCGTCCTGTCCGCCGGGGCGTCGGCCGGCGAGGCCGAGCTCGACGAGGCCGAGGCACTGCTGTCCACGGTCGGCCGGGTGGCGCGGGTGCCCGAGCACCAGCAGGACGCGGTGACGGCGCTGTCGGGCAGCGGCCCGGCCTACTTCTTCTACCTGGTCGAGGCGATGGTCGACGCCGGGGTGCTGCTGGGCCTGCCGCGGGCGCTGACCACCGAGCTGGTCGTGCAGACGGCGCTGGGGTCGGCGGTGATGCTGCGTGAGTCGGGCCAGCACCCGGCCCAGCTGCGCGACGCGGTGAGCAGCCCGGGCGGGACCACGATCGCCGGGATCCGCGAGCTGGAGCGCCACTCCGTGCGGTCGGCGCTCATCGCGGCGATCGAGGCGGCCGCGCAGCGCTCGGTCCAGCTCGGCCGGGCCGACGGGAGCCGGTGACCGTAACCCCCACGACCCCACCGTGGGGGGACGCTGCGTCACCAAGTCGACACAGCGGCTTGCCGACGCGCCGATACGGCTGTGAAGCGAGTTGCCTAGGTGTAGTTCTGCCCAGGACGGACCGTTCCGCCTGTCCGTTTCTTCCATCGCTTCTGTCACGCCGGTCCCCCTACTCTCTGTATCAGCACGTGCGTGTCCCGTAGTCGGTGGGGAAGCCGACGCCCGACGCGTGCTAGGTCCGGAGATGATCATGACGATGTCCCAGCGCACCCACGCCGCCTACGTCCGCCCGGCCGTCCCCGGCCCGCGGCCGATGGCCCGCCCGATCCCGGCTGCCGCCATGGCCCGCCCCGTCGGCCCGCAGCACCCGGCCGCCGTCCCGGTCGGCCGCCCGGCCGTCCCGCAGCAGCGCGCCGCGGTCACCTTCCTGACCGTCGCCGAGGTCGCCAGCATGATGCGCGTCTCGAAGATGACCGTGTACCGCCTCGTGCACGCCGGCGAGCTCGCCGCCGTCCGCGTCGGCCGGTCGTTCCGCGTCCCCGAGCGCGCCGTCCAGGACTACCTGCGCGACGCCTACACCGACATCGCCTGAGGAAGGACCACCTCGCCCCCCGCCGCTCGCAGGCTCACGGCGGGCCCCTGCGAGGCGGCCGTACCAGCACCTCACCAGAGCGCGCCTCGCAGGATCGGCGCGCGAGCCCCTGCGAGGTGGCCGTTCCATCCCGTCGCCGGCGCCTCCACCCGGCCCTCCCGGGTGGGATCCGTCCGGCCCGGTTCCCCGCGGCAGCGTCGCCGCGGGGGCGCCGGGTAGGCTCGGGCGCCGAGCGACACCCCGGCCCCGGCCGGAGCCGTCGCACACGAGCTGATCCACACTCGCGTGGCGCCCGGTTCCGCCCCTGCGGTCCGTGCCACGCGGCCACGACGTCGGGAGCAGGACATGGGTTCGGTCATCAAGAAGCGGCGCAAGCGGATGGCGAAGAAGAAGCACCGCAAGCTGCTCAAGAAGACCCGCGTGCAGCGTCGCAACAAGAAGTGAGCTGACGCTCGTGCCGCCCGCCGTCGTCCTGGTCACCGGCGTGAGCCGGTGGCTCGGTGGTGCGCTGGCGGCCGAGCTCGCTCGCGACCCCGCCATCGGGCGGGTCATCGGGGTGGACACCGTCCCCCCGTCGGCCGAGCTGCTCCGCCGCCTCGGCCGCACCGAGTTCGTCCGCGCCGACATCCGCAACCCGCTGATCGGCAAGGTCATCAGCGCGGCGGGGGTCGACACCGTCGTGCACATGAACATCAGCTCCACGCCGGCCGGGTCCGGCGGGCGGGGGCCGATGAAGGAGCTCAACGTCATCGGGACGATGCAGCTCCTCGCCGCCTGCCAGCGCGCCCCGTCGGTGCGCCGGCTGGTGCTCAAGTCGACCAGCGCCGTCTACGGCGCCTCGCCGCGCGACCCCGCCGTCTTCGCCGAGGCGATGCAGGCCCGGCGGGTGCCCTCGGGTGGGTTCGCCAAGGACAGCCTCGACATCGAGGGCTACGTGCGGTCGTTCTCGCGCCGCCGTCCCGACGTCGACGTCGCCGTCCTGCGGTTCACCAACTTCATCGGGCCGCGGATCGACTCGGTCCTGACCGGGTTCCTGCGCATGCCCGTCGTCCCGACCGCCCTCGGCTACGACGCCCGTGTGCAGCTGCTGCACGAGGACGACGCGCTCGGCGTGCTCACCCGCGCCACCACCGGCGACTTCGCGGGCACGGTCAACGTCGGGGGAGAGGGCACGCTCCTGCTGTCGCAGGTGATCCGCCGGCTGGGCCGCCTGCAGCTGCCGGTGCCCTCGCCCGCCCTGGGCTCGCTGGGCCGGTTCACCCGCCGGTTCGGCTTCGTCGACTACTCCCCGGAACAGATGCGCTTCCTCAACTTCGGCCGAGTGGTCGACACGACCGTGCTGCGCACGGAGTTCGGCCACACACCCCGCTACACGACCGAGGCGGCGCTGGACGACTACGCGCGCACCGTGCCGCCCGTCGTCCCGTCCGACCTGGTCGCCGACGTCACGGCGCGGGCCGAGGCGCTGGTGGCCCGCGCCGGGTCGCTGACCTCCTCGGTCGGCAACGTGGTGCACGGACGGCTCCGGCCGGCACCGGCGTCCCCGGGCCTGCGGGCGGTGCGCGATGCCTGAGGCGCGCGTCATCCGCCTGCGGCCCGACGACGAGCAGTCGCACGTCCCGCCACCGTCGGACGCGACCTGGGACGAGCAGGTGACCGGCGGGCTGGAGTTCCTGCGCCGCCGGCTGACCGGTGAGTACCGGACCGACGAGTTCGGCTTCGACCCCGACCTCACCGACCACGTGCTGCTGCCGCTGCTGCGGCCGCTGTTCCAGCGCTGGTTCCGGGTGGAGACCCACGGCATCGAGAACGTGCCGGCCGACGGCGGGGCGCTGGTGGTGGCCAACCACTCGGGCACGCTGCCGGTCGACGCGCTCATGGCCACGGTGGCCCTGCACGACGACCACCCGGCGCAGCGGCGCTTCCGGCTGCTCGGCGCCGACCTGCTCTTCGACCTGCCGGTCGTCGGCGCGATGGCCCGCAAGTTCGGCGCCACCCTGGCCTGCAGCGAGGACGCCGAGCGCCTGCTCACCGGCGGCGAGCTGGTCGGCGTCTTCCCCGAGGGGTTCAAGGGGATCGGCAAGCCGTTCCGCGACCGGTACACCCTGCAGCGGTTCGGCCGCGGGGGTTTCGTCACAGCGGCACTGCGCACCGGGAAGCCGATCGTCCCCTGCGCCATCGTGGGCGCCGAGGAGATCTACCCGATGGTCGGCAACGCCAGGACCGTCGCCCGGCTCCTCGGCCTGCCGTACTTCCCGATCACGCCGACGTTCCCGGCCCTGGGCCCGCTCGGGCTGGTGCCGCTGCCGTCGAAGTGGCTGATCGCCTTCGGCGCCCCGATCGAGACGGCGTCCTACGGCCCCGCGGCCGCCGAGGACCCGATGCTGGTGTTCAACCTCACCGACCAGGTGCGCGAGACCATCCAGCAGTCGATCTACCAGCTCCTCCTGCAGCGCACCTCCGTCTTCAGCTGAGTCGCCACGGCGGGATGTGCACCCATCGGGGTCACCAGCCGTCGGCAGACCCCGTTCGGTGCACGGAACGCCGTCTCGCCGACGCTCAGAACGGCCAGGCGTTGCGGCGGCGGCGGGCGACCGCGCCGCCGACCACGCCGCCGGTGAGCGCGGCGGCCGCGACGGTGGGGACGCCGATGCGCGCCGCCTTGCGTCCGGTGCGGAAGTCCCGGATGGTCCACCCGCGCGAGCGGGCGACGGCGCGCAGCTCGGTGTCGGGGTTCACCGCCACCGCCGTCCCGGTCAGGGTGAGCATCGGCAGGTCGTTGGCCGAGTCGCTGTAGGCGGTGCAGCGGGACAGGTCCAGGCCCTCCCGCTCGGCCAGCGCGCGGACCGCCTCGGCCTTCGCCTCGCCGTGCATGAGCTCGCCGACCAGCCGGCCGGTGTAGCAGCCGTCGACCACCTCGGACACGGTGCCCAGGGCCCCGGTGAGGCCGAGCCGGTGGGCGATGATCCGCGCCAGCTCGACCGGCGTCGCGGTCACCAGCCACACCCGCTGCCCGGCGTCGAGGTGCTGCTGGGCGAGGTTGCGGGTGCCCGACCAGATCCGGTCGGCCATGAGCTCGTCGTAGATCTCCTCGCCGGCCTGCACGATCTCGGCCACCTCGCGGCCGGTGACGAAGGCCAGCGCGCTCTCGCGGATGGTGAGCATGTCGCCGGCGCTCTCGTTGCCGGCGATGCGGAACTTCGCCTGCTGCCACACGAACCGCTTCAGGTCCCGCGAGGTCAGGAACTTGCGGGAGGCCAGGCCGCGGGCGAACCAGAACAGCGAGGCGCCCATCATCATCGTGTTGTCGACGTCGAAGAACGCGGCCGCGGTGCGGTCCGCCACGACGGCCGGGACGGGCTCGACCTCCGCGGCGGCGGCGGACGCGGCACCGGCGACGTGCGCCCGGGTCTCCTCGTCCGGCACGGCCCCGGCCGCCCGCCCCCGGCGGCTCCGGAACGGCAGTCCCGGCACCGGCCACCTCCCTGGTCTCCCCACCGCCCGGAGGCGGCACCTCCGCGACCCTAGCCGGGCGCCGCGGCCCCGACGGACCCGGTGTTCAGCACACCAGCGGCCAGACGCAGACGGGCAACGGTGTGTCCAGGACCGGCCCGGACGGCTCTTGGGGGACGGGGGCGGGTGCCGTCGACGTCGGGCCGTCGTCCCCCTCGTCGGGGAGCGGGGGCGACGGGACGGGTGGCTCGCCGCCCGGGACGGACGGCGCCGTCGTCGGCACTGGCGTGCCACCGCCGGTGGGTGCCGGGGAGGGGCCCGCGCCCGCGGGACCTCCGCCGCCGCTGCCGGAGGGGGTGGTGGGCGCCGGGGCCTCCGAGGACGGCGCCGGGGTCTCCTCCCCGGCCGGCTGCTCGTCGGTCGGGAGACCGGGGTCGGCGAGGCCGGCGGAGGGGGTGGCCGGGGCGGGCGGCGGCGCCTTGCAGGAGGCGGGCAGCGGGCCGATCTCGTCGGTCCCCGCGGTCGGCGGGCCCGTGGGGCACTCGAGCGCCGTCTGCAGCTCGCCGGCGCGGCTGCCGACATCGGTGACCAGGTCGAGCGAGTGGCCGGTCGCGGTGCCGGCGTCGGCGGGCAGCGCGAGCTGCAGCTCGGACAGGCCCTGCTCCTGCTCCTGCGCCCAGCCGCTGAGCACCGTCAGCGTGGCGGCGTCGTCGGCGTCGACCGCGCTGGAGAGCACCAGCGCTGCACCCTCCACCGTCTGCGCGTCCATGGTCGCGAGCGTGTCGCGCACCAGGTCCGCCGGCGGTCGTCCGGTCGCGCCGTCGACGAGCTCGCCGAGCTCCTGGAGCCGGGTGGTCGCGAACCCCAGGAGCGTCATGCCGCGCTCGTCACCGGCCAGGGCCAGCCGGGTCTGCTCGGTGCCGCGCTTGAGCCCGTAGAGCACGTCGCCCGGCCCCGCGTCGGCCGACAGGGCGACCAGAGCGCCCAGCGCGGTGGCGGCCAGGGCGGCGCCGGTGACCGCGGCGATCAGCCGCGCCCGCCACCGGCCGGCCGGCCGATGAGGCGACACGAGTGCGCGCAGGCCGCGTCGCGGCACCGGCTCCGGGGAGCGGACGGCGGCCATGGCGACCAGCCGGGCGCGGGTGGCCGCACGGAAGCCCGCGGCCGGTTCGTCGTCGAGGTCGGTGGCCAGCGCGCGCAGGCGGGCCTCGACGGCCTCCTCGCGGTCGTGCACGGACGCGCGGCGGGAACCGCCCGCGACGCCGTGCCTGGGGCTCACCTGGGTCCTCCGGTCGATCCGTCGACGTGCGGTCGACCGGAGCAACGAGGCCGCTCAGGGCCCGTTACGGCATACCCGCCGGTAACCACGCGGCGTCCCTCGGTCGGGGTCCCATCCGTCACCGCAACCCCTCGGGCAGCAGGCCGGCCAGCCGGCGCACCGCCCGGTGCTGCAGCGCCTTGACCGCGCCGTCCTTCTTGCCCATGACCGCGGCGGTCTCCGACACCGACAGCCCCTGCAGGAAGCGCAGCGAGATGCACTCCTGCTGCTCGCCGCCCAGCTGCCGGATGCAGGCCAGCAGCTGCTCGTTGGTCAGGCGGGCGACGACGGCGTCCTCGGGACCGTCGGTCGCCCGGTCGGCGTCGCGCATGTCCGCGGTGGTGACCTCGAGCCGGAAGCGGCTGCTCTTCACGTGGTCGCGGATGAGGTTGCGCGCGATCGTGACCAGCCACGCGCCGACGTCACGCCCCTGGAACGACAGCGAGTCGATCCGGCGCAGCGCCCGCACGAAGGTCTCGCTGGTGAGGTCCTCGGCCTGCGCCCGGTCGCCGACCCGGTGGAAGACGAAGCGGTGGACGAGCGTCACGTAGTGGTCGTAGAGCCCGCCGAAGGCCTCGGCGTCACCGGCCTGGGCCCTGCGGACGAGGCCCCAGACGTCGACGTGGCCGGCCGGGAGCTCCGCCTCGAGGCCGGCGAGCTCCGCGGCGAGCGCGCCGTCGTCCTCGGGTGGCAGCTCGGCGACGACGTTCGGCTCGGCGGTGAGGACACCCGGCGGTGCGACGAGCGGGTCGTCGTCGGCGTCCGCCTCGGGCGCGCCGGCCGCCGCCGGCGGGTGCTCCGCGCCGTGGCGGGGGAACGGTGTCGGGCGGGGACGGGGGGCGGGCCGTCGGGCCGGGACGGCGGACGAGCGCTCGTCCACCGGGCGCGACTGTGGCATGCGGGCGTGGACCTCCTCGTCGGCCCGCCGAGCCGCGACGGCTCACCCGACGGGGCTCTCGCAGTCCGGCGGGTGCCCGCGGTGCTGCGTGTCTCTCCTCATGGTGACAACATCGTTGCGTTCCGTCCACATCGACCCGTCGAGTCGTGCCCCCCGCGTCCTCCTGCGGAAGGTGTGCGGCCGTCCATCGAGGAGGCGCCCGTGACGACGCCCGGAGCCACGACCGTGCCCGGACCCGCGACGGGCCTCGCCGCGCTCGTCCGGGCCGCGGCCGGGGAGCGACCCGACGCCCCCGCCGTCGTCGAGGGGGAGACCCGGCTGAGCTGGCGCGAGCTCGACGCCCTCGTCGACCGGACCGCCGCCGGCCTCGCCGCCCGCGGGCTGGTGCCGGGTGACCGGGTGGCGGTGCAACTGCCCAACGGCGTCGACTGGCTGCGCGCCGTGCTCGGCGCCCTGCGGGCGGGTCTGGTCGTCGTCCCGGTGAACACCGCCTACACCGACCCGGAGCTCGACTACGTCCTCGCCGACTCCGGCGCCGCGCTGCTCGTCGCCGGCACGGGACGGGAGCCGGTCGCGGGGGTGCCGGTGACCGCCGGGCCGCCGGAGGCCGACGGCCCGCCGCCCGAGCGCCCCGACGACCCCGGCGCGCTGGCGTTCCTGGCCTACACCAGCGGCACCACCGGCCGGCCGCGCGGGGCGATGCTGACCGCCGCGGCCCTCCGGGCCAACCAGGAGCAGTGCCTGGCGGTGGACCCGCCGCCGGTGCGGCCCGACGACCGGGTCCTGCTGGTGCTGCCGCTGTTCCACGTCTACGGGCTCAACGCCGGCTTCGGCCTGGTCGCGGCCACCGGCGCCTGCGCGGTCCTCGTGCCCGCCTTCGAGCCGCGCGCCACCCTGGAGGTCATGGAGCGCGAGCGGGTCACCGCCGTCCCCGGGGCGCCGCCGCTGTACCAGGCGTGGCTCGCGGTGGCCGACGCCGAGGGCGGCGACGCGTCACTGCGGCGGGCCTTCGCGGCGGTGCGGATGGCCTCCTCGGGGGCCGCGCCGCTGCCGGAGGCGACGTGGACGGCGGTGCGCGAGCGTGCCGCCGTCCCGGTGTGGGAGGGCTACGGCCTCACCGAGGCCTGTCCCGTGGTGACCAGCACGCTGGCCACCGGGCGGTTGAAGCCGGCGTGCATCGGCGGCCCGCTGCCCGGCGTGGAGGTGGTCCTGCGCGACATCTCCGCCGGGTACCCGGCCGAGACCGAGGAGGGGCCGGGCGAGATCTGGGTCCGCGGCCCCAACCTGTTCGCCGGCTTCTGGCCCGACGGCGCCGACGGCCCCGGTCCCGACGGCTGGCTGGCCACCGGCGACCTCGCCCACCGCGACGACGACGGCGACCTGCACCTGGTCGACCGCCGCAGCGACCTCGTGCTGGTCAGCGGCTTCAACGTCTACCCCGCCGAGGTGGAGCGGGTGCTCGACGCGCACCCCGCCGTGGCCGAGAGCGCGGTGATCGGGGTGCCCGACCCGCGCACCGGGTCGGCCGTCCGCGCCGTCGTGGTCCTCGAGCCCGGGGCGCGGGTCACCGAGGCCGAGCTGCGCGAGCACGCGGCGGCCTCGCTGGCCCGGTACAAGGTGCCGACGTCGACGACCTTCCGCGCCTCCCTCCCGCACTCGCTCACCGGCAAGGTCAGCCGCGCCCGGCTGCGCGAGCTGGGTCTGCCCGCCGACGGACCCGGGGACGACGCCGGGGACGCCGGGGACGACGGGGGCGCACGGTGACGGCGGGGCCGCCGCTGCGGCTGGAGCTGCTCACCCGCGCGGGCTGCCACCTGTGCACCGCGGCCCTGGAGACGGTCACGCGGATCGCCGCCGAGGCGGGGGTGGCCAGCCGGGAGGTCGACGTCGACACCGACCCCGAGCTGCGGGCGGAGTACGGCGACCGGGTCCCGGTGGTGCTGCTCGACGGCCGCGAGCACTCCTACTTCACCGTCGACGTCCCGCGCCTGCGCCGCGACCTCGGGATCACCTGAGCGACCCCGGTCCCGCCGGGAACGGCCCTCGTGCAGGGTCCCGCCGCGAGCCTGCGAGTGGCGGGGGGCACGAGGGTCCTCCTATGGTCTCGGACACAGCGGGACGCATCCGCGCTGGCCCGGGGCCCTGGGGCTCACCGGGACTTTGTTCCTGCGTTCACAAGCGGTTACCGTGGCAGTCGCCGGGCGGTGCTCCGCCCGGATCCCGATGTCGTCCGCCCCCCTCGGCTCCCGCCGTCGTCCGGGCGCGACCGCTGTGGAGTAGGCCCTGTGATGCAGCCGCGGCCCCGGATCCCGGAGGCCACCGTCGCCCGTCTGGCCGTGTACCTGCGGGTGCTCAGCGGACTCGCCGACGGCGGTCGCGGCACCGTCTCCTCCGGCGAACTGGCCTCCGCGGCCGGCGTCAACCCGGCCGGGCTGCGCAAGGACCTCTCGCACCTGGGCCCCTGCGGCGTCCGCGGCGTCGGCTACGAGGTGGCCACCCTGCGCGACCGCATCGCCGGCGTCCTCGGGATGGAGACCGCGCACGCCTGCGTCCTCGTGGGACTGGGCAACCTCGGGTCGGCGCTGGCCGGCTACGGCGGCTTCGGCAGCCGCGGCTTCGAGTTCGTCGGCCTCTTCGACGCCTCACCGGCCCGGGTCGGCCAGCAGGTCGGGGGCCGGCCGGTCCGACCGATGGAGGAGCTCGACGAGGTCGTCGCCACCACCCGGGCGACCATCGGGGTCATCGCGACACCGGCCGAGGTGGCCCAGCCGGTCTGTGACCGGCTGACCGCGGCCGGGGTGAGGAGCATCTTGAACTTCGCACCGGTGGCGCTCACCGCACCCGCGGGGGTCCACGTCCGCCAGGTCGACCTCTCCGTCGAGCTCCAGGTCCTCGCGTTCCTCGACAAGCAGCGCGGACCGGTGTCCGCCCTCGGCGACGCGCTGTCGCCGGCGGCCACCCGCCCGGCCACGCCGGTCGGGAGGATGGCATGAGCCTGCTCGCCGTCGGCATCAGCCACCAGACCGCGCCGGTCGCGCTGCTCGAGCAGTTCGCGATGGGCGACGACGACCGGGTCAAGGCGCTGCACGAGCTGGTCGAGAGCGACCACGTCAGCGAGGCGCTGGTGCTGGCCACCTGCAACCGCGTCGAGGTCTTCGCCGAGGTCGACCGCTTCCACGGCGGTGTCTCCGAGGTCAGCCGCGTGCTGGCCCGCCAGGCCGGCGCCACCGTCGAGGAGCTCTCGCCCTACGTCACGGTCCACTACGAGGACCAGGCCGTCGCCCACCTGTTCACGGTGGCCGCGGGCCTGGACTCGATGGTGGTCGGCGAGACCCAGGTGCTCGGCCAGCTGCGCGCGGCCTACGCCCTCGCCCAGGAGGAGGGCACGGTCGGCCGCGAGCTGCACCCGGTCGCCCAGCACGCCCTGCGCGTGGGCAAGCGGGTGCACGCCGAGACCGGCATCGACCGGGCCGGCGCGTCGCTGGTGACGGTCTCCCTCGACCGCGCCGAGACCCGCATCGGCCCGCTGGCCGGCCGGCCGGTCCTGGTCGTCGGTGCCGGCTCGATGGGCGCGCTGGCCGCCACCACGCTGTCCCGCCGGGGTGCGCTGGTCACCGTCGCCAGCCGGTCGCCGGAGTCGGCGGCGCGACTGGCCGCCGCGGTCGACGGCGGCACCGCCGAGCTGGCCGACCTGCCGCAGGCGATCGCCGCCGCCGACGTCCTGGTCACCTGCACCGGCGCCACCGGCCTGGTCGTGGGCACCGACGCCGTCGCCACCGCCATGGCCGGACGCGCCGGCCGGCCGCTGGCCGTCGTCGACCTGGCGCTGCCCCGCGACGTCGACCCCGGTGTGGCCGCGCTGCCCGGCGTGCACGTCGTCGACCTGGCCCTGCTGCAGGGCGAGCGGTCGGCCGGGACGGGCCACCCGGTCGCGGGGTCGGTCGCCGCCGACGACGTCTCCGCCGCGCACGCGCTCATCGAGGCCGAGACCGCGCTGCTGCGCGCCGAGCGGCAGGCCGCCGCCGTGGCCCCCACCGTGTCGGCGCTGCGCAGCCAGGCCGCCGAGGTCGTCGACGCCGAGCTGCTGCGGTTGTCGACCCGCCTGCCCGACCTCGACGCCCGCGCCCGCAGCGAGATCGCCCGCACCGTGCGCCGCGTCGTCGACAAGCTGCTGCACGAGCCGACCGTGCGGGTCAAGGAGCTGGCCAGCACCCCCGGCGGCGTCGACTACGCCGACGCGCTGCGCGCGCTGTTCGGCCTCGGCATCGACGCCGAGGTCCCCGCCGACGGCCCGCGGCTGGCCGAGGCGGTCACCGTCGACCCCGACGACCTGCGCCCCGGCGGTGCGTCGTGACGGTCACCACGGGCACGCTGCGGCTGGGCACCCGCGCCAGCCGGCTGGCCCACACCCAGTCGCAGACGGTCGCCGACGCGATCACCGCGGCCAGCGGCGTGGCGGTCGAGCTGGTGCACATCAGCACCGAGGGCGACCGCTCGGCCGCGGCCATCGCCCAGCTCGGCGGCACCGGCGTCTTCGTCACCGCGATCCGCCGCGCGCTGCTCGAGGGCACCGTCGACGTCGCCGTGCACAGCTACAAGGACCTGCCCACCGCGCCCGAGCCCGGCCTGGTGCTGGCCGCCGTCCCGCCGCGGGAGGACCCGCGCGACGCCCTCGTCGCCCGCGACGGGCTGACCCTCGGCGAGCTGCCCGCCGGTGCCCGCGTGGGCACCGGCGCACCGCGCCGGGTCGCCCAGCTGCGCGCGCTGGGCCTCGGCCTGGAGGTCGTGCCGATCCGCGGCAACGTCGACACCCGCATGGCGCGGGTCGTCCCGGGCGACCTGGACGCCGTCGTGCTCGCCCGCGCCGGCCTCGCCCGCCTCGGCCGGCTCGACGCGGTCACCGAGACCCTCGACCCGCTGCAGGTGCTGCCCGCTCCCGCGCAGGGCGCGCTGGCCGTCGAGTGCCGGGCCGACGACGAGCGCACCCGCGAGCTGCTCGCCGCGCTCGACGACGCCGCCGCCCGTGCCTGCGTGCTCGCCGAGCGCACCACGCTGGCCGCGCTCGAGGCCGGCTGCAGCGCGCCGGTCGCCGCCTACGCCGAGCTGGCCGAGGGCGACGACGGTCCCGAGCTGTACCTGCGCGCCTCGGTCACCGCACTCGACGGCAGCGACGGCGTCCGCGACTCGGCCAGCGGCCCGGTCGCCGACCCCGAACGGCTGGGCCGCGCCCTGGCCGCCGAGCTGCTCGACCGCGGCGCCGCCGAGCTCGTGGCGGCATCACGGTGACACGCCCTGCCGGGCAGACCGCCCCGGCCCTCGCAGACCCCGCACACGCCCTCCCGAGGGCCACGACACCAACAAGGACCAGGAGCACGCGATGACGCGCTTCCGCAAGACCCCAGGCCGCGTCGTCTTCGTCGGCGCCGGCCCCGGCGACCCCGGCATGCTGACCGCCCGGGCCACGGCCGCGCTGGCCGAGGCCACGGTGGTGCAGGTCGACCCCGACGTCCCCGCCGCCGTCACCGACGCCGTCCGCGACGGCCGCCCCGGTCTCGAGCCCACCGCCGTCAGCGGCGAGCCGGCCGAGGTCGCCAAGGGCGCCGTCGCCGCGGCGAAGAACGGCGAGATCGTCGTCCGGCTGGTCGCCGGCGACCCGTTCACCTCCGACGCCGTGGTCAAGGAGGTGCTCGCCGTCGGCCGCACGTCGATCCCCTTCGACGTCGTCCCCGGCATCGCGCCGTCGACCGCCGTCCCGGCCTACGCCGGTGTCGCGCTCGGCGGCACCTCGCTGACCGCCGACCTGCGCGCCGGCGGCGTCGACCTGCCGGCGCTGGCCGGTGCGGCGAGCGCGCTGGGCGCCCCGGTCGTGCTGCAGGGCACGGTCGAGGAGCTCCCCGACGTCGCCGCGCGGCTGGTCGAGGGTGGCCTGTCCGGCAGCACCCCCGTCGTCGTCACCAGCGGCGGCTCGGGCACAGGCCAGAAGAGCATCGTGGCCAAGCTGTCGGCCGTCGCCGAGAAGACCGCCGGGCTCGACCCGCTCACCGGCCTGGTCGTGGCCACCGTCGGTGCCGCCGTCGACAAGCGCGGCAAGCTCTCCTGGTGGGAGAGCCGGCCGCTGTTCGGCTGGCGGGTGCTCGTGCCGCGCACCAAGGACCAGGCCGGCGAGATGAGCGACCGGCTGCGGGCCTACGGCGCGGTGCCGGTCGAGGTGCCGACGATCGCCGTCGAGCCGCCGCGCAGCGCCGCCCAGATGGACCGGGCGATCAAGGGCCTGGTCACCGGCCGCTACGGCTGGATCGTGTTCACCTCGGCCAACGCCGTGAAGGCCGTCCGGGAGAAGTTCACCGAGCTGGGCCTCGACGCCCGCGCCTTCGCCGGCGTCAAGGTCGCCTGCGTGGGCGAGCAGACCGCCGAGTCGGTGCGCGCCTTCGGCATCGTGCCGGAGCTGGTGCCCACCGGGGCGCAGTCGAGCGAGGGCCTGCTGACCGACTTCCCCGAGTACGACGACGTCCTCGACCCGATCAACCGGGTGCTGCTCCCGCGCGCCGACATCGCCACCGAGACCCTCGCCGCCGGCCTGCAGGAGCGCGGCTGGGAGATCGACGACGTGACCGCCTACCGCACCGTCCGGGCCGCCCCGCCGCCGGCGCCGGTGCGCGAGGCGATCAAGGGCGGCGGCTTCGACGCGGTGTGCTTCACCTCCTCGAGCACCGTGCGCAACCTGGTCGGCATCGCCGGCAAGCCGCACGCCAAGACCGTCGTCGCCGTGATCGGCCCGGCCACCGCGGCCACCGCGCAGGAGTTCGGCCTCCGGGTCGACGTCCAGCCCGAGACCGCCGCCGTCGGCCCGCTGGTCGACGCGCTGGCCGAGTACGCCGAGGCCAGGCGCGCGGGGGCCGGGGAGTGAGCGCGGCGCCGGGCGGGTCGAGCCCGGGCTTCGCGCGCGGGCGCCGGCTGCGGTCGACGCCCGCGCTGCGCCGGCTGACCGCCCAGACCCGGGTGGCCCCGGCCGACCTGGTGCTGCCGGTGTTCGTCAAGGAGGGCATCGACGAGCCGGTGGCCATCGGCTCGATGCCCGGCGTCGTCCAGCACACGGTCGACTCCCTGCGCAAGGCCGCGCACGAGGCGGCCGAGGCCGGCATCGGCGGGCTGGTCCTGTTCGGCATCCCGTCGGAGAAGGACGCGGTCGGCTCCCAGGCCGACGCCGCCGACGGGATCGTCAACGTCGCGCTGCGCGAGCTGCGGGCCGACCTCGGCGACGAGCTGGTGCTCGTGGCCGACCTGTGCCTGTGCGAGTACACCGACCACGGGCACTGCGGGCTGGTCACCCCGGCCGGCGTCGTCGACAACGACCCCACCCTCGACCGGTACGCCTCGGTGGCCATCGCCCAGGCGCAGGCCGGGGCCCACGTCATCGCCCCCAGCGGGATGATGGACGGGCAGGTGGCGGCCATCCGCCGGGCCCTGGACGCCAGCGGCTCCACCGAGACGCCGATCCTGGCCTACGCCGCGAAGTACGCCTCGGGCTTCTACGGGCCCTTCCGCGAGGCGGCCGAGGGTGCGCCGCAGTTCGGTGACCGCTCGACCTACCAGATGGACCCGGCCAACGCCGACGAGGCGCTGCGCGAGGTGGCCCAGGACCTCGCCGAGGGCGCCGATGCGGTGATGGTCAAGCCGGCGCTGCCCTACCTGGACGTCGTCACCCGGGTCGCCGACGCCGTCGACGTCCCGGTCAGCGCCTACCAGGTCAGCGGCGAGTACGCGATGGTCGAGGCGGCCGCGGCCAACGGCTGGATCGACCGGGAGCGGGCCATCCTGGAGACGCTCACCGCCATCCGGCGGGCGGGCGCGGGCCAGGTCCTGACCTACTGGGCGGTCGAGGCCGCGCGCCTGCTGCGGTGACCGCGGGGTACGTCGAGCCCGGCGGCAGCTGGCGGCCGCTCCGGCTGGCGGCCGCCGTGCTCGCCGTCCTCCTGGCCCTGGACGCCGTCCTCCCCTGGCCCGGCGTGCCGCCGCTGCTGGGGGGCCTGGTGGTCGTCGCCGTGCTCGGCGTCACGGCGTCGGTCTGCTCGGCGGCCCGCCGGGTCTGGACGGTGCGGGTGGACCCCCGCGGCCCCGACGGCGCGCTCTCGGTGGGCCGCGAGCGGGTGCCGCTGGCCGACGTCGACGCCGCCCACCTGCGCGCCGTCCGCGGCGGCACCGCGGGCGTGGACGCCGGCGCCCCGGTGCTCGGCGGCGGCTGGTCGGTGCCGCGCGGCCGGACCGGGCTGCCCCTGCGCCTGGCCGACGGGCGCACCGTCCTCGTGCCCACCCGGGACCCCGCCGCGCTGAGCACCGCGCTCCTCGACGCCGTCGCGGAGAGCGCCGTGCCGGAGAGCGCGACGTCACAGCCCGCCGACCCGGACACCCCGGGCAGCCGTCCCGGGACGAGGGGGACACTGAGGCCGTGACCTCGCTGGACACCGCCCGCTACGACTACGCAGCGCCCGTCTCGGCCGACCTGTTCGCCCGCGGGCAGCAGGTCACCCCCGGAGGCGTGAACTCCCCGGTGCGGGCGTTCCGCGCCGTGGGCGGCACACCGCGCTTCATGGCGCAGGCCCAGGGCCCGTGGCTCACCGACGCCGACGGCCGCCGCTACGTGGACCTCGTCGCGTCGTGGGGGCCGATGATCCTCGGCCACGCCCACCCGGCCGTCGTCGAGGCGGTGACCGCCGCCGCCCGCCGCGGGCTGTCGTTCGGGGCGCCCACCGAGGCCGAGCTCGAGCTGGCCGAGGAGATCATCGGCCGGATGCCGCCGGTGCAGCGGGTGCGGCTGGTCAACTCCGGCACCGAGGCGGTGCTCTCGGCGGTGCGGCTGGCCCGCGGTGCCACCGGGCGGCCGCTGGTGGTCAAGTTCGCCGGTTGCTACCACGGCCACGTCGACGCGCTGCTCGCCGCGGCCGGCTCCGGCGTCGCCACGCTGGGCCTGCCCGACACCCCCGGCGTCACCACCGGCGCCGCCGCCGACACCGTCGTGCTGCCCTACAACGACGTCGCCGCGGTCGAGGAGGTCTTCGCCGAGCGCGGGGACCAGATCGCCGTCGTGGTCAGCGAGGCCGCGCCCGGCAACATGGGCGTCGTCCCGCCGCTGGACGGCTTCAACGGCGAGCTGCGCCGGATCACCGCCGCGCACGGCGCGCTGCTGCTGCTCGACGAGGTCATGACCGGCTTCCGGGTGTCGCGCTCGGGCTGGTACGGCCTGGACCCCGTCGACGCCGACCTGTTCACCTTCGGCAAGGTCATGGGCGGCGGGCTGCCGGCTGCGGCCTTCGGCGGCCGCGCCGACCTCATGGACCACCTCGCCCCGACCGGGCCGGTGTACCAGGCCGGCACGCTGTCGGGGAACCCGGTCGCCGTCGCCGCCGGGCTCACCACGCTGCGGCACTGCACCGACGAGGTCTACGCCCGCTGCGACGAGGTGGCCGCCGTCCTGCGCGGCGCGACTAGCGCGGCGCTGTTCGCCGCCGGCGTCCCGCACCGCGTGCAGCAGGCCGGGTCGATGTTCTCGGTGTTCTTCGTGCCCGACGAGCGCCAGGTGCGCGACTTCGCCGACGCCCGCACCCAGGACACCGCCGCGTTCACCGCCTTCTTCCACGAGATGCTCGCCCGCGGCGTGTACCTGCCCCCGTCGGCCTACGAGTCGTGGTTCGTCAGCGCCGCCCTGGGCGACGAGGCCGTCCAGCGGGTGCTCGACGCGCTGCCGGCCGCCGCCCGCGCCGCCGCGGCCGCCGACCCGGCCGCCGCGCCGCCCGCCGAGGTCGCCAAGGACGCCCAGGAGCTCTCCCCGTGAGTGACCAGACGACCGTCGTCCACCTGCTCCGGCACGGGGAGGTGCACAACCCCGGGGGCGTGCTCTACGGCCGGCTGCCGGGCTACCGGCTGTCCACCGCCGGCGAGCAGATGGCCCGGACGGCGGCGGAGTGGTTCCGCGGTCGCGGCGTCACCCACCTGGTGTCCAGCCCGCTCGAGCGGGCACAGCAGACCGCCGCCCCGGTCGCCGAGCGGCTCGACCTGCCGGTGACCCTCGACGAGCGGCTGATCGAGGCCGGCAACGCCTTCGAGGGCCTCAAGGTCGGCGTCGGCGACGGCGCGCTGCGCCGGCCCCAGCACTGGTGGAAGCTGCGCAACCCGGTGCGGCCCTCGTGGGGCGAGCCCTACGTGGAGATCGCGGCGCGGATGCTGGCCGCCGTCGAGGCCGCCCGCGACGCCGCCCGCGGCAGCGCGGCCGTCTGCGTCAGCCACCAGCTGCCCATCTGGACGCTGCGGCTGCACCTGGAGGGCCGCCGCTACGCCCACGACCCGCGGCGCCGGCAGTGCGGCCTGGCCAGCGTCACCTCGGTGACCTACGAGGGCGACCGCGTGGCCGGCGTCTCCTACGCCGAGCCGGCCGGGGCCACCGACCCCGACGCGGTGCCCGGCGCATGAGGCGCCCGCTCCTCGCCGCGTCCGCGGCCCTCGCCCTGCTCACCGGCTGCGCCACCGGCGACGGTCAGGTCGACGTCACCAACGGCGGCGAGTTCCGCTTCGTCGCCGGCACCCCCGCCGGCGAGGTCATCCCGGCCGCCGAGCGGGCCGCGGCGCCGGAGTTCGGCGGCACCCTGCTCGGCGGCGGCGACTTCTCCTCCACCGAGCTGGCCGGGGAGATCGCCGTCCTCAACTTCTGGGGCTCCTGGTGCCCGCCCTGCCGGGTGGAGACGCCGCAGTTCCAGGAGGTCTACACCGATGTCCGCGACGAGGGCGTGGCCTTCCTGGGCCTGAACGTCAAGGAGGCCGACGAGCAGTTCGCCAAGGCGTTCGTCACCAGCGAGGGCATCGAGTTCCCCTCGCTCCACGACCCCGCCGGCGAGGTGGCCCTGGCGTTCCGGGACTACCCGGCGACCGCGATCCCGTCCACCATCGTGCTCGACCGGGACGGCCGGGTGGCGGCCGTCTACACCGGCGAGGTCGCCCAGGACGACCTGCGCGCGGTGCTCGACCTGCTGCTCGGGGAGGGCTGAGTGGGCGCTGAGTTCGCCGCGCTGGTCACCGACGGCCCGCTGCTGGTCGCCGCCGCCGTCGCCGCCCTGGTCGGGCTGGTCAGCTTCGCCTCGCCCTGCGTGCTGCCGCTGGTGCCCGGCTACCTGTCCTACGTCACCGGCCTGGTCGGCAGCGGCGCCCGCCCGGCACCGGCGGTCGTCCCCGCGGCGGACGGCGGCACCGGCGACGGCGGCGCCGCGACCGCGACGGCCACGGCCGTCCGCGCCGACGAGCGCTCACCCCGCGGGCGCATGGTGCTCGGCGCGGTGCTGTTCGTCCTCGGCTTCACCGCGGTGTTCGTCGCCGTCGGCACCGCCCTGGGTGGGTTGGGCCGGCTGCTGGTGCAGTACGACGACGTCATCACCCGCGTCATGGGCGTCGTCGTCATCGTCGTGGGGCTGGGCTTCCTCGGCCGGCTGCCGTTCCTCCAGCGCACCAGGCGGCTGTCCGTGCGGCCGGTCGCCGGGCTGGCCGGGGCGCCGCTGCTGGGCGTCGTCTTCGGGCTGGGCTGGACGCCGTGCCTCGGCCCGACGCTGTCGGCGGTGTACTCGTTGGCCTACACCGAGGCGACCGCCGGCCGGGGCGCGCTGCTCTCGGTCGCCTACTGCCTCGGTCTCGGGGTGCCGTTCGTGCTGGTCGCGCTCGGCGCCCGCTGGGCGGTCGGGGCGACGACGTTCCTGCGCCGCCACGCACAGGCCGTCACCCGCTTCGGCGGCGCCGTCCTCGTGCTCGTCGGACTGCTGCTGGTCACCGGCGCGTGGGGCGAGATGATGTCGTGGCTGCGTTCCTGGCTGGCCGTCACCGGCCTCGGGGAGTCCGTGCTGTGACGGTGACCGCCCCGCCGCGGCAGGCCGCCGCGCCCCCGCCGCCGCCCGCGCGCCCCTCGGCCGGCCGCCGCGCCGCGGGCTTCCTGCTCCGCCAGTGGCGCCGGCTCACCGCGATGCGCACCGCGATCGTCCTGCTGTTCCTGCTCGCGCTCGCCGCCATCCCGGGCTCCCTGCTGCCGCAGCGCTCGCTGTCGCAGACCAACGTCTCCCAGTACTTCGCCGACCACCCGACGCTCGCGCCGCTGCTGGACCGGCTGTACCTCTTCGACGTCTTCAGCTCGCCGTGGTTCGCCGCGGTCTACCTGCTGCTGTTCGTCTCGCTCATCGGCTGCGTGCTGCCCCGCGCGCTGGAGCACGCCCGCGCGCTGCGCACCCCACCGCCGCCCGCCCCGCGCCGGCTGTCGCGGCTGCCCGACTCCGCCGAGCTGGCCACCCCGCTGCCCGCGGCGGCCGCGCTCGACGTCGTCGAGGAGGAGCTGCGCGTCCGCCGGTACCGCGTCGTCCGCCGCCAACGGGACGGCACCGACGAGCTCTCCGCGGAGAAGGGGCTGCTCAAGGAGGCCGGCAACCTGGTCTTCCACCTGGCCCTGGTCGCCCTGCTGCTCGCCCTGGCCGGCGGCAAGCTCTGGGGCTACGAGGGCAGCATCCTGGTGACCGAGGGCCAGCGGTTCTGCAACTCGTTCCAGCAGTACGACACCTACTCCGCGGGCCCCCTGGTCGAGGGCAGCGACCTGTCGCCGGTGTGCGTCGGCCTCGAGGACTTCCGCGCCGAGTACGAGGAGGACCTCACCGCGTCCTCGTTCACCGCCGACATCGCCTTCGGCGGGCCCGGAGAGGAGGGCCGGCCGACGACGATCGGCGTCAACGACCCGCTGCGCGTCGACGGCGACCGCGTCTACGTCACCGGTCACGGGTTCAGCCCGACGTTCACCGTGACGCTCCCCGACGGGACGACGTTCGACGACGTCTCCACGCCCTTCCTGCCCACCGAGCAGAGCACCATGGCCAGCGAGGGCGCGCTCAAGCTGCCCGACCTGGGCGCCGGCGCCGAGGACCAGCTGGCGCTGCAGGGCTTCTTCGCCCCCACCGGCCTGGTGCAGGGCGGCATCCTCACCTCGATCGACCCGCGGCCGCTGGCGCCCCAGGTCGCGGTCGTGGCCTACCAGGGCTACCTGGGCCTGGACTCGGGCCTGCCGCAGTCGGTCTACTCCCTCGACGCCTCGCAGATCGAGCGCGGCCGGCTCGCCGAGGTCGGCCGGGCCAACCTGTCGGTGGGGGAGTCGATGACCCTGCCCGACGGGACGGCGGTCACCTTCACCGGCCACGCCGAGTTCGCCGCACTGCAGTTCTCGCACGACCCCGGCCAGGTGTGGGTGCTCGCCGCCGCGATCGCCGTCCTGGCCGGCCTGCTCGGCATGCTCCTGCTGCGCCGGGAGCGCGTCTTCGCCCGCGCCACCGCCCCCTCCGGGGACGGCGGTACCGTGCTCGGCGTCGGGGTCCTGACGCGCGGCAGTGGCGACGGCGCACCACGCTTCGCGGCCCTCACCGACGACCTGCGGGCGGCCCTGGCGGCCCGCGCCACCACCCGCGTCCCGTCCCCCGGCGGAGGCGCACCGGAACCGGAGGCCCCCCCGCGTGACCGCTGACCAGCTGGCCGCCCTGTCCGACACCCTGTTCTCGGTCAGCGTCGGCCTCTACTCCCTGGCCGTCGTGGCCTTCTGCGCCCAGCTGGCCTTCGGCCGCCGCCCGGCCCGCGCACGGGAGCTGGTGGGGGCCGGCGTCCCGGCCGGGCCGGCGCCCGCGGACGCTGCGGCAGACGGCGTCGACGACCCCGCGCCGGTCCGCCGCTGGGGCCAGGCGGCCATGGCGCTCACCGCGCTCGGGGCGCTGACCCACGCCGGCGTCCTCGTCGCCCGCGGGATGGCCGCCGACCGGCTGCCCTGGGGCAACATGTACGAGTTCGCGACCGCGGTCGTGCTCGTCGCCGTCGTGGCCTTCCTCGTGCTGGCGCTGCGCTCGCCCGGCCTGCGCCACCTGGGCCTGTTCGTCCTCGCCCCGGTCGTCGTCAGCCTGGTGGCGATCGGCCTGTTCCTCTACGCCGAGGCCGGCCCGCTGGTGGCCGCACTGCGTTCGAGCTGGCTGGCCGTGCACGTGACGACGGCGATCCTCGGCTTCGGCGTCTTCTTCGTCAGCGGCATCGCCAGCGTCCTGTACCTGGCGCGGTCCCGGCACGAGGCCCGCGGCGGCGACGCCTCCGGGCTGGTCGCCCACCTGCCCTCCGCGGCGACCCTCGACCGGGTCGCGCACCGCACCGCCGTCTTCGGCTTCCCGATCTGGACCTTCGCCGTCATCGCCGGCGCCATCTGGGCCGAGAGCGCCTGGGGCCGGTTCTGGGGCTGGGACCCCAAGGAGACCTGGGCGTTCATCGCCTGGGTCGTCTACGCCGCCTACCTGCACGCTCGGACGACGGCCGGCTGGCGGGGCCGGCCCGCCGCGTGGGTCAACGTGGTCGGCCTGGCGGTCATGGTGTTCAACCTGCTGTACGTGAACATGGTGTCGACCGGGCTGCACAGCTACGGCGGGGTGAACTGACCCACCTCATCCGTCCCACCCGGTCACACCCGTCGCCCCTCTGCGGACACGGGCGCCGATGCGCCCGGTCGCGTGCTTCCATTCCTGCATGACTGCACGCGCGGGGGGCCGCCGTGGGTAGGCACGCGGCTGCCGACGACGCCGGCACCGACCCGATCATCGCGGCCGCACTGGCGTCCAAGGCCGACGGGCCGGGCACCCGGCGTGCCTCCGGGCTCCGCAGCGCCGACGAGCCCGGCCGCGCCGGCTCCGGGAGCGGGCTGGGCTGGCCGGGCGACACCACGACCGGCGGCGGGCTGGGCTGGCCGGGGTCGGCCGACACCGTCGACGGGACCAGGGCCGACGCCGCCGACGAGACCGCCCGCATGGACGCCGTCCCGCCCGTCCCCGCACCCGGGCCCGAGGACGAGCCGGAGCCGCCGGGTCCGCGCGGCTGGCGCCGGCTCTTCGGCGGCCGCGCCGCCTGAGGAAGGACCTCCCTGCCCCCCCACCGCTCGCAGGCTCGCGGCGGGCCCCTGCAGGGAGGCCGTTCCAGCACGTCACGTGCCCCCACCGCTCGCAGGCTCGCGGCGGGCCCCTGCAGGGCGGCCGTTCCAGCACGTCACGTGCCCCCACCGCTCGCAGGCTCGCGGCGGGCCCCTGCAGGGAGGCCGTTCCAGCACGTCACGTGCCCCCACCGCTCGCAGGCTCGCGGCGGGCTCCTGCAGGGCGGCCGCCGTCCTCCCCGGCCTCCGCTGGCTCGGGGCGGGACCCGGGACGGGGCCGGCGGCTGGTCCAGGATGCCCTGGCCGGCCGGTCCGCTAGGCGGGGGAGTCGTCGCGGCGCACGCGCCGGCCGAGCTCGCGGAGGAACTCCGGGTCGTCGTCGGGGGCCACCGGGCGGGTGACCTGCGTCGGGCGGGGACGGGAGGCCGGACGCTGCTGGCGCAGCTCGCTCCCGGCCGCGGCCGTCGCGCGCACCACCAGCACGACCACGACCACCGCGACGACCAAGATCAGAAGGAACACCGGGCCACCCCCTCGTCTCGGGTCCGTGCCGCCAATGTACGTCCGCGGGGATACTCGGGGGGCGGAGCGCGACCCGCCTCCCGCGAGCACCGACCCGGAGGGCCTCATCGACGCCGTCGACCGGCAGCTGATCGACCTGCTGCGCGCCAACGGCCGCGCCAGCATCGCCGAGCTGGGCCGCCAGGTGGGCCTGTCCTCCGCTGCCGTGCACGACCGGGTGGGCAAGCTGGAGGCGGCCGGCGTCATCACCGGTTACCGGGCCGTCGTCGATCCCGCCGCCCTCGGCCTGGACGTCACCGCGCTGGTCGGTGTCATCGAGAGCGACTCGGTCGACGACACCGGCGTCGAGGCCGCGCTGCGGGAGATGCCCGAGGTCGAGGACTGCTGGCGGGTGGCCGGCAGCGAGGGCTACGTGCTCAAGGTGCGGGTGACCGACATCCCGGCACTGGAGGCCGCCATCAGCGCGTTGAACAGGATCCGGGGCGTCGCCCGCACCCGCACCACCGTCGTCCTCTCCACCAAGTGGGAGGGACGGACGGCGTGACGCCCGACCGCAGTCTGGAGGACAGCACGATGGCCGAGACCCCCACCCCGAGCGCGCCCACCGGCGGCCCGGCGACGCCGCCGCGGATCGTGCCGTGGCTGCTGGTCTACACGCTCGGCCGGCTGGTGATCGCCGTCGCGCTCGTCGCCCTGATCTGGCTGGTCGGCCTGCCCGGCTTCCCGGCCCTGCTGTTCGGCCTGCTGCTGTCGATGCCGGTGGCCTACGTGCTGCTGCGCCCGGTGCGCGACCGGCTCACCGAGGGCCTGGCCGCGCGCAACGTCGCCCGGCGCACCCGCAAGGAGCAGTTGCGGGACCGGCTCAGCGGGGACGCCGCCGCCTGAGCGGCGGTCGGCCGGACACCGCTCAGCCCGACAGGGCCAGCCCGGCCGCCAGCAGCACGCCGGTCACCAGGGTGAGCAGACCGGTGGCCTGCAGCGCGGCGATCAGCGCCGGCCCGCGCCCGCCGGTGAGCACCACCCGCGACGGCGGCACCGCCAGCGGCGCGGCGAGCAGCCCCAGCAGCGCCCACGGCCGGACGACGCCGATCGCGGCGACGACGGCGAACGCGCCGGCCAGCAGGCCCACGTAGAACAGGCGGGTCGCGCGGTCGCCGAGCAGCACCGCGAGCGTGCGCTTGCCCACGACGGCGTCCCCGGCGACGTCGCGCAGGTTGTTGACCACCAGCAGCGCCGTCGACAGCAGCCCGATCGGCACCGCCGCCGCCAGGGCGAGCCCCTCGACCCGGCCGGTCTGCACGAACGTCGTCCCGGCGACGGCGACCAGGCCGAAGAAGACGAAGACGAACACCTCGCCGAGCGCCCGGTAGCCGTAGGGCAGCGGGCCGCCGGTGTAGGTCCAGGCCGCGGCGATGCACACCGCGCCGACGGCGACCAGCCACCAGCTCGACAGCGCGGCCAGCACCAGCCCGGCTCCGGCCGCGACGGCGAAGGCCAGCAGCGCCGCCACGAGGACCGACCGGGCGCTGGCCGCGCCGGAGCCGACCAGCCGCATCGGCCCGACCCGGTCGGCGTCGGTACCGCGCTTGCCGTCGGAGTGGTCGTTGGCGTAGTTGACCGCCACCTGCAGCGCCAGCGCCACCAGCAGCGCCAGCAGCGCCGGGACCAGCCGGAAGCCGCCGAGGGCGGCCGCGGCGCCCGTGCCCACGAGCACGGGCGCGAGGGCGGCGGGCAGCGTGCGCGGCCGGGCGCCGGCCACCCACTGCGCGGGCGTCGCCATCAGGCGGTACCGGCACCGGTCAGGCGGGCCGCGACGCCCCGGCGGTCGGGCTTGCCGGTGTGCAGCGTCGGGACGGCGTCGAGCACGTGCAGCTCGCGCGGCGCCGACGGCGCACCGAGCCGGTCGGCCACCCAGGGGCGCAGGGCGGTGAGGTCGGGCGCGGCGCCCGCGGACGGGACGACGGCGGCCACCACCCGCTGCCCCCACTCCTCGTCGGGCCGGCCGAAGACCACGGCGTCGGCCACGTCCGGGTGCTCGCGCAGCACGCCCTCGACCGCCTGCGGCGCGACGTTGACGCCGCCCGTGACGACGACGTCGTCGAGCCGCCCGGTCACGGTGAGCCGGCCGTCCGGGCCGAGGGACCCGGCGTCGCGGGTGCGGAACTCACCGCCGACGAAGGCCGCAGCCGTGCCCTCCGGGTCCCGCCGGTAGCCCACGGCCAGGACCGGTCCGGCGACGGCGATGCCCT
Source organism: Geodermatophilus maliterrae (assembly GCF_041018925.1). Taxonomy (NCBI): domain Bacteria; kingdom Bacillati; phylum Actinomycetota; class Actinomycetes; order Geodermatophilales; family Geodermatophilaceae; genus Geodermatophilus; species Geodermatophilus maliterrae. The sequence continues at coordinate 15,603 of NZ_JBFNXQ010000007.1, read as the reverse complement.
CGTCGTCGGCACGGACGCGCACGCCGTCGAGCGGGACGCCGTCGTAGACGCAGCCGCCGGCGGTCTCGGTCGTGCCGTAGGTGGTCACCACGGCGACCCCCTCCGCGCGGGCCCGCGCCAGCAGGCCGGGGTCGGTGGCCGCGCCGCCCACGAGGACGGCGTCGAGGGCGCGCAGCGCGTCGGGCTCCGAGCCGAGGTACCGGCGCAGCTGCGTGGGCACCAGGGCCGTGTAGCGGCGGCCGGCGGGCATCCGGGCGACCGCGGCGGCGAGGTCCTCGCCCGGCCCGAGCACCGTCGGCGTCGTGCCGGCCAGCACCGAGCGGCAGAGCACCTGCAGCCCGGCGATCGCCGACACCGGCAGCGCCAGCAGCCAGCTGCCCGGCCCGCCGAGGCGGGCCAGCGTCGCGGTGCCCGACGCCCGCAGCGCCGACGCCGGCAGCAGGACCCCGCGGCCGCGGCCGGTGGACCCGGAGGTGACGACGACGAGGTCGGCGCCGTCCTCCAGCGGCTCGTCGGCGGCGAGCACCTCGCGGGCCGCGGCGGCCGGCGGCCCGGCCGGGAGGACGGCGAGCGGCGCGGTGCCGTCGAGGCAGGCGCGGGCGGCGGGCAGCACGGTGCCGAGGACGGCGCCGGGGGAGTCCGGCGCGGCGAGGACGGTCAGCTGCCGGGGCACGTCGAACGAGGGTACGGCGCGCGCACCTAGGCTTGCGGGCGTGATCACCACCGCGTTCCCGCCGGGGATCGACGCGGCGGCGGTGTGGTCGGTGCCGATGCGCACCCGCTTCCGCGGCATCGACGTCCGCGACGGCGTCCTGGTGCGCGGGCCGGCCGGCTGGGGTGAGTTCTCCCCGTTCTGGGACTACGGCGTCGCCGAGAGCCGCCGCTGGTGGGCCGCCGCCGCGGAGGCCGCGCTGGAGGGCTGGCCGGCGCCGCTGCGCGACTCCGTGCCGGTGAACGTGACCGTGCCGGCCGTGGACGCCGAGCGGGCCCACGCGGTCGTGGCGGCGTCGGGCTGCCGGACGGCGAAGGTCAAGGTGGCCGAGCCCGGGCAGACGCCCGCCGACGACCTCGCCCGGGTGGAGGCCGTCCGCGACGCGCTCGGTCCGGGCGGCGCGATCCGGGTCGACGCCAACGCCGCCTGGGACGTCGACACCGCAGTGGCCCGCATCCGGGAGCTCGGCCGGGTGGGCCTGGAGTACGTCGAGCAGCCCTGCGCCACCCTCGGCGAGCTGGCCAGGCTGCGCCGGCGCACCGACGTCCGGGTGGCCGCGGACGAGGTGGTCCGCCGCGCCGACGACCCGCTGGCGGTCGACCTGCGCGAGGCCTGCGACGTCGTCGTCCTCAAGGTGCAGCCGCTCGGCGGCGTGCGCGCGGCGCTGCGCGTGGCCGAGGCGCACGGGCTGCCGTGCGTCGTCTCCTCGGCGCTGGAGTCCTCGGTCGGCATCGCCGCGGGCGTCGCGCTGGCCGCCGCGCTGCCCGAGCTGCCCTTCGCCTGCGGGCTGGCCACCGTCGCGCTCCTGACCGGCGACGTGACCGGGACGCCGCTGCTCCCGGTCGACGGCGCCCTGCCGGTGCGCGCGGTGACGCCCGACGAGGTGGCCTCCGTGGCCGCCCCACCCGACGTGACGGCGCGGTGGACCGAGCGGCTCACCGCGGTGCTGGCCGCGTGAACCCCTCCACCGCGCTGGCCCGCGTGCTGGTCGACGAGCTGCTGCGCGGCGGGGTCACCGACGCCGTGGTGGCGCCCGGGTCGCGGTCCGCGCCGGTCGCGCTGGCGCTGGCCGCCGCCGAGCGGGCCGGCGTCCTGCGGCTGCACGTGCGCATCGACGAGCGCACCGCGGCCTTCCTCGCCCTGGGCCTGGCCCGCGCGTCGGGCCGGCCGGTGCCGGTGCTCACCACCTCGGGGACGGCGACCGCCCACCTGCACGCCGCGGTCCTCGAGGCCGACGTGAGCGGCGTGCCGCTGGTGGCGCTGACCGCCGACCGGCCGCCGGAGCTGCGCGCCACCGGGGCCAACCAGACCATCGAGCAGCCCGGCCTCTACGGCGGCGCGGTGCGCTGGGCTGCCGACGTCGGCGTGCCCGAGGCCGGCCGCGAGGCCGCGCAGAACCGCTACTGGCGATCGGTGGTGTCGCGGGCGCTGCTCGCGGCCACCGGCGTGCTGTCGGCCGACCCGGGGCCGGTGCACCTCAACCTGGCGTTCCGCGAGCCGCTGCTGCCCGACGGCGACCCGGCGCCCGCCGGCGAGTGGGCCGGCCGCGACGGCGGCGCACCCTGGACGGCCGCCACCGCGCCAGGACCCGTCGCCGACCCGCTGCCGAACGGGCCGCGCACCCTGGTCGTGGCCGGCGACGCGCCGACCTCCTTCGGCCGGGCGTGGGCCGCCGGAGCGGCCGCGGCCGGCTGGCCGGTGGTCGCCGAGCCGAGTGGCGGCGCGTGGACCGGCGACGCCGTGCGCGGCGGGGCGCTCCTGCTCGGGGTGTCCGACTGGCTCGACGCGCACCGGCCGGAGCGGGTCGTCGTGGTCGGGCGGCCGACGCTGTCGCGGCCGGTGTCGGCGTTGCTGGCCGACCCGCGGGTCAGCGTGCAGACCGTCGTCGCGACGCCGCGCTGGCCCGACGCCGGCCGCTCCAGCGGGCTGGTCACCCGGGCCGCACCCCCGGCTGGTCCGGCGTCCGACGACGGCTGGGCGGCGGCCTGGCAGGACGCCGCCGGCCGGGTCGGGACGGCGGTCGACGCGCTGCTCGACGGCGCGCCCGGGCTGACCGCGGCGCGGCTGGCCCGCGACGTCGTCGCCGCGCTGCCCGCCGGGGCGCTGCTGGTGCTCGGCTCCTCGACGCCGGTGCGCGACGTCGACCGGCTCGCCGTCCCCCGCGCGGAGGTGACCGTGCTGGCCAACCGCGGCGTCGCCGGCATCGACGGGACGGTCTCGACCGCGGTCGGGGCGGCGCTGGTGCACGGCGGGCCGGCGGTGGCGCTCATGGGCGACCTGACGTTCCTGCACGACCTGCAGGGGCTGCTCGTCGGCGACGGGGAGCCGCGGCCGGACCTCACGGTCGTGGTGCCCGACAACGACGGCGGCGGGATCTTCGCCCAGCTCGAGCCCGGCCGGCCGGCGTACGAGCGCGACTACCGGCGGGTGTTCGGGACGCCGCACGGCCGCGACCTGGTCGCCGTGGCGCAGGGCCTCGGCTGGGAGGCGACGGCGGTGCGCGACGCCGGCGAGCTGCCCGCCGCGCTGGCGCTGGGCGGACCGCGCGTGGTCGTCGTCCGCACCGACCAGCGGGCCGAGGCCGACCTCGCCGTCGCCCTGCGCGACGCGGCGGCCCGCGCGCTCGGCTGACGGTGCGCCGGCGTCCTCAGCCGGGCCGGCGCCACACCAGGGAGTACCGCCAGAACAGCAGCCGCCGCACCCGGACGCCGGGCAGCGCGGCCCGCGCCCGCCGCCGGACCTCGCGGACGGTCAGCTCCGGCTCGCGCACCGGCATCCCGGGGACCGGCCCGGTGCGCGGCGCCCGTCGCAGCAGCCGCCAGACCCCGACGGCGCAGTGCGCCACCGCGGCCAGCGCCTCGACCGGCAGCTCACGGGGCAGGTCGGTGCGCGGCAGGGCGACGGCGGCCAGCACGCCGCCGGGCCGTACCGCGGCGGCCCACGTCCGCAGCGCCGGCTCGAGCGGGAGGTGGTGCAGCGCGCTCACGCTGACGACGGCGTCGTAGCCGCCCGCGGGCAGGTCGAGGTCCGCGACGTCGGCCTCGACCACGCGGACGGACGGCGGAACCCGCGCCCGGGCCAGCGCGACCATCTCCGGCGACCGGTCGACGGCGTCCACGCGGACGCCCCGGCGGGCCAGCAGGGCGGCGAGGTCGCCGGCGCCGCAGCCGACCTCGAGCACGCGGTCGCAGCGGGGCGGCAGCGCCCGCAGCAGCAGCGGCCAGTAGTGCGCGTTGTGGTCCCAGGACAGGTCCGGGACCGGCCGCATCAGCTCTCCAGCGCGGCCTGCACGGCGGCGAACTTCGACTGGGTCTCGGCCAGCTCGGCGGAGGGGTCGGAGCCGGCGACGATGCCGCAGCCGGCGAACAGGCGGGCGGTGGCCGGGTCGTCGTCGGAGAGCTGGGCGCAGCGCAGCGCCAGGCCGAACTCGCCGTCGCCGCGGGCGTCCAGCCAGCCGACCGGGCCGGCGTAGCGGCCGCGGTCCATGCCCTCGAGCTCGCCGATCACCGCGGCGGCGCGGTCGGGCGGGGTGCCGCAGACGGCGGCGGTCGGGTGCACGGCGTCGACCAGCTCCAGCAGCCCGGCGCGGCCGCGGGCCCCCGTCCGGCGCTGCGTGCCGACGACGTCGGTGGCCAGGTGCCGCACGTTGGCCAGCGTCAGCAGCGACGGCTCCTCCGGCACCGACAGCGCCGAGCAGTAGGGCTCCAGCGCCTGCACCAGCGAGTCGACGGCGAGGGCGTGCTCGGCGCGGTCCTTGGCCGAGTCCAGCAGCCCGGCGGCCAGCCGGTCGTCCTCGGCCCCGGCGCCGCGCGGGGCGGTACCGGCCAGCACCCGCGCGGACAGCTCCCGGCCGGTGCGGCGCAGCAGCAGCTCCGGGGTCGCACCGAGCAGGCCGTCGACGGCGAAGGTCCAGCAGTCGGGGAAGCGGGCGGCCAGCCGGTCGAGCAGCCGGCGCGGGTCGAGCGGGACGTCGGCGGTGACCAGCAGGTCGCGGGCCAGCACGACCTTGGCCAGGTCGCCGTCGCCGATGCGGGCCACCGCGGCGGCGACCGCGGAGCACCAGGAGGCGGGGTCGAGCGCGCCGTCGGCGTAGCGCAGCCGGGCGGGGGCCGACTGCAGCGGCAGGGGACCGGCCAGCACGTCTCGCGGGTCGGCGTCGCCGGTGGTGGTCAGCCAGGTGACGCCGCCGCGGCGGCCGACGACGACCTCCGGGACGACGAACACCGACGTCCCGGCGGCGGGGTCGAAGGCGATGCTCGCGAAGACGACCGGGCCCGAGCCGGGGACGCCGATCCCGTCGTCGACGGCCAGGTCGGCGCTGCGGTCGGCCCACCAGGCGGCCGCCTCGGCCAGCGCGCCGGGACCGCAGACCTCGAGCCGGTCGGCCTCGCCCCAGCCGACCAGGCCCTCGCCGCGGCGCACCCACGACAGCGCGCCGGTGGCGGGCAGATGGCGCAGCAGGTCGGGGGAGTCGGGCAGCGCGACGGTGGTGACGGCGGGCGTGACGGCGTCCGGCGAGGTCACGGCGGCCGCGGTCACGCTCCCAGAGTAGGCAGCCGGTAGCGTCGGCCGCCGTGGGTCACCGGCGAGACAGCGCACACACCGCCGGGGCGCGGGCCGGTCCGGACAAGCAGCCGCACGAGGTCGCGGCCATGTTCGACGGCGTCGCCCGCCGCTACGACCTCACCAACACCGTGCTCTCGGGCGGCCGCGACGTCTCCTGGCGGCGGGCCACCCGGGAGGCGCTGGGCGCCCGGCCCGGGGACGTCGTCCTCGACGTCGCGGCCGGGACGGCGGTGTCCACCGTGGAGCTGGCGACGGGGGGCGTGCACGCGATCGCCTGCGACTTCTCCCAGGGGATGCTGCGGGCCGGGGCGGCGCGGCCGGTGCCCAGGGTGGCCGGCGACGCGATGGCGCTCCCGCTGGCCGACGCGAGCGTCGACGGGCTGGTCATCTCCTTCGGCCTGCGCAACGTGGCCGACCCCGACGCCGCGCTGCGCGAGTTCGCGCGGGTGGTGCGGCCGGGCGGCACGCTCGTCGTCTGCGAGTTCTCCAGCCCCGTCTGGGCGCCGTTCCGCACCGTCTACACCGAGTACCTCATGCGGGCGCTGCCGCGGATCGCGCGAGCGGTGAGCAGCAACCCCGACGCCTACGTGTACCTGGCCGAGTCGATCCGCGCCTGGCCCGACCAGCCGGCGCTGGCCGCGCGCATCCAGGCGGCCGGGTGGGCCGACGTCGAGTGGCGCGACCTCACCGGCGGCATCGTCGCGCTGCACCGCGCCCGCCGTCCCTGAGCGCCCCCACCCCTCGCACGCACGGGACGGGGCCGCCCTGCGCTGACGACGGCGCTGCCCGGCGTCGTCTGCGGCCGGGTCCTCCGACGATCATGGAGCTGTGGTGGCGACGCGCCGCGCAGGACCGGCGTGTCGCCACCGCCACCTCGTGATCGTCCGCAGGCGACCCGCGGCGCCGTCCGCCCTGGGCGGAGGGGGTCCCAGCGCGCCCGCCCGGGTCTAGCGTCGGTCCATGACGACACCCACGCCGATGCCCGAGCCGCCCGGGCCCTCGCCGTCGCCCGTCGACCCGATCTCGCCCCCGTCGCCGGCGCCGGTCCCACAGCCCAGCCCCACGGACCCCACCGCACCGCCACCCTCGGGGCCGCAGCCCGTCTGATCGACAGCGCGGTGGACGGCCGCCGTCCGTTCGCCGACCGGCGCGACGCCGGCCGGCTGCTCGCCGCGCGCCTCACCGACCCCGCCCGCGCCGCCGCCGTCCCGCTGGGACCCCACGCGCTGGTCCTCGGCCTGCCCCGCGGCGGCGTCCTCGTCGCCGCCGAGGTCGCCGCGGCGCTCGGGGCGGAGCTCGACGTCGTCGCCGTCCGCAAGCTCGGCCTGCCCGGCCGTCCCGAGCTGGCCATGGGTGCCCTCGCCGCGGTGGGGGACACCGTCGAGAGCGTCCGCAGCGAGGCCGTGCTCGCCTCCGTGATCGTCGACGCCGCCGCCGCGGACGAGGTCCGCCGTACCGAGCTCACCGAGCTGCGCCGTCGCCAGCTGGCCTACCGTGGCGACCGCCCGCCGCCCGCCCTCGCCGGCCGCACCGTCGTCCTCGTCGACGACGGCCTGGCCACCGGCTCCACCGTGCGCGCGGCGCTGACCGCCGTCCGCGGTGCCGACCCCGCCGCCGTCGTCGTCGCCGTCCCCGTCGGCGCCGTCGACGTGTGCGCCACGCTGGACGCCGAGGAGGTCGTCTGCCTGCTCACCCCCTCCCCGTTCGGCGCCGTGGGCCGGTACTACGACGACTTCGGCGAGACCACGGACGACGAGGTCCGGGCGGCCCTGTCCCGGTCCCCGGCCTAGGGTCGGTCCGAGCCGGCCGGCGCCGGTGACCGACGAGCGAGGGGGCCTGCGCGTGCCGAGTCCGACGTCCGAGGTCCCGTCGAGCACCGGCGGCACCGCCGACGTCGTGGTGGTCGGCGCCGGCCCCGCGGGGTCGGCCGCGGCCTGGACGCTGGCCACCGCCGGGCGCGACGTCGTCCTGCTCGAGAAGGCCCGCTTCCCCCGCGAGAAGGTCTGCGGCGACGGCCTCACGCCGCGGGCGGTCAAGGCGCTCGACGAGATGGGCGTGGACACCTCCCCGGCCGCGGGCTGGGTGCGGCACCGGGGCCTGCGCGTCTTCGGCGGCGGCCAGGTGGTCGAGGTCGACTGGCCGCAGCTGTCGTCCTGGCCGGACTTCGGGCTCATCCGGGCCCGCAAGGACCTCGACCCGCTGCTCGCCGCCCACGCCGTCGCCGCCGGCGCCCGCCTCGAGCAGGAGGTCACCGTCACCGACCCGCTGCTCGACGACGCCGGCCGGGTCGCCGGGGTGCACGCGCAGGCCGGTCCGGGGCGCGAGCCGGTGACCTGGCGCGCGCCGCTGGTCGTCTCCGCCGAGGGCCTCTCCGGCCGGCTGGCCAAGTCGCTCGGGCTGCTGCGCCGCGAGGACCGGCCGCTGGGCGTCGCCGTCCGCCGGTACGTGGAGACGCCGCGCGGTGAGGACCCCTACCTCGACATCTCCTTCGACCTCTCCGCCGACGGGCCCACCGCCGAGTCCATGCCCGGCTACGGCTGGTCCTTCGGCATGGGGGACGGCACGGCCAACGTCGGCTTCGGCCTGCTCGACACCCGCCGCGGCGGCGAGGCCGACCCCCGGACCGTGCTGCGCCGGTGGCTGGCCACCCTGCCGCCGGAGTGGCAGCTCGGCGAGGAGCACGCGGTCACCCCGCTGCGCGGCGCGGGGCTGCCCATGGCGCTCAACCGCGGCCCGGCCTACACCCGCGGCCTGCTGCTGGCCGGCGACACCGCCGGGGTGGTCAACCCGTTCAACGGCGAGGGCATCAGCTACGCCCTGGAGACCGGCCGCATGGCCGCCGAGACGGCGGTCGCGGCGCTGGCCGCGCCGGAGGGGCCCGCGCGCGAGGCGGTGCTGCGTCGCCACCCCGAGCGGCTGCGCGAGGCCTACGGCCGCCACCACCGCCTCGGCACGGCCTTCCTCGCCCTGCTCGACCGTCCCGGCCTGGTCCGCTTCGCCACCGCCCACGGGCTCAAGCGCCCGGCGATGGTGAACGCGGCGCTGCGGCTGATGGGCAACCTCTCCGACGGCCCCGACGGCGACCGCTTCGACCGGGCCGTCGCGGTGCTCACCCGCCTGGTCCCCTCGGTCTGACCCGCGTCCCGAGCCGGTCCGTGACCGGACCGTGACACGGCGACGTGAACTCACCGACCCCCCGTACTGGTGTCCGGGAACCCTCGGGCATAGGCTCGTGACCGTCTGTTTGTGAATTTGTTCACAAGCGCCGCAGCGGTCCTGTGACGCCGAGGGGAGGCGCCGTGCTCTCGACCTACGTGCCCATCGTGGGCCTGTTCGCGCTGGCCGCGGCCTTCGCCCTGTTCTCCGTGGCGGTGGCGCCGTTCGTCGGCCCCCGCCGCTACAACCGGGCCAAGCTCGAGGCCTACGAGTGCGGTATCGAGCCGGTGCACCAGCCGCTGCACGGCGGCCGCTTCCCGGTGAAGTACTACCTCACGGCGATGCTCTTCATCGTCTTCGACATCGAGATCGTCTTCCTCTACCCGTGGGCCGTCGCCAACGACGCGCTGGGCGTCTTCGGCCTGGTCGAGATGGTCGTGTTCATCGCCACCGTCTTCCTCGCCTACGCCTACGTGTGGCGCCGCGGCGGGCTCGAGTGGGACTGACGGCCATGACACCGACGGCCACGACACCGACGGCCACGACACGGACGGCAGGGAGCTGAGATGGGTCTCGAGGAGAAGGTGCCCAGCGGGTTCCTGCTGACCAGCGTCGAGAAGCTGGTCAACTGGACGCGCAAGTCCTCGCTGTGGCCGGCCACGTTCGGGCTGGCCTGCTGCGCCATCGAGATGATGGCCACCGGCGCCGGGCGCTACGACCTGGCCCGCTTCGGCATGGAGGTCTTCCGCGCCTCGCCGCGCCAGGCCGACCTGATGATCGTCGCCGGCCGGGTGAGCCAGAAGATGGCGCCGGTCCTGCGGCAGATCTACGACCAGATGCCCGAGCCCCGCTGGGTGCTCGCCATGGGGGTGTGCGCCAGCTCGGGCGGCATGTTCAACAACTACGCGGTGGTGCAGGGCGTCGACCACGTCGTCCCGGTCGACATGTACCTGCCCGGCTGCCCGCCGCGCCCGGAGATGCTGATGGACGCCATCCTCAAGCTGCACCACAAGATCCAGAACGAGCCGCTCGGCGAGCGGCGCGCCCGCCAGCTCGAGCGGGACCGGGCCGAGGGCCGCGCCCGCGACCTGCTGGTCGAGATGCCCTCCAGCGTCCGCGTCGACAAGGAGGCCCGCCGGGCCTACGAGCGGGCCGCGGCCGCCGGTCGCGCCGGCCAGTTCGCCATCGAGCGGCGCGGTGGCAACGCCGTCCTCCTGCCCGAGCAGCGCGGCGGCGCCCAGTGACCGGCCCGGGCGACCGCAGCGGCACCGACGCGAGCCAGGGTGCCGCGGCCGGCAGCGGCGGGTTCCGCAAGGGCGCGTTCGGCGTCTCCGGCAGCGGCGACACCTCCGGCTTCGGCGGCCTGGTGCGGGTCGAGCCCGGCGGCGCGGTGGCGCTGCACTCGACCGACCGGCCCTACGGCGGCTGGTTCGACGAGGTCACCGACGCGCTGATCGAGGCCGTCGGCGCGGCCACGTACGCCGCCGCCGTCCGGCGGGTGCTGGTCGACCGCGGCGAGATCACCTACTTCGTCGCCCGCGAGCACCTGCTCACCCTCGTGCAGGCCCTGCGCGACGACGAGGCGCTGCGCTTCGAGCTGTGCAGCAGCGTCTCCGGCGTCGACTACGAGGGCAGCGGCGGTCCGGAGGTCGGACCCGGCCGGCCGCGGCTGCACGTCGTCTACCACCTGACCTCGATGACCTACCGCCGGCGGATCCGGCTCGAGGTCGCCGTCACGGTGGAGGACCCGCACGTGCCGTCGGTCTCGGGCGTCTACCCGACGGCGGACTGGCACGAGCGCGAGACCCACGACATGTTCGGCGTCGTCTTCGACGGCCACCCGGCGCTCACCCGGATCCTCATGCCCGACGACTGGGACGGGTTCCCGCAGCGCAAGGACTACCCGCTCGGCGGCGTGCCGGTGGAGTACCACGACGCGACGATCCCGCCGCCCGACACCCGCCGGAGCTACCGCTGAGCACCACGTACGACCCGTACGCCGGGTCACGGGAGACCACCGAGGGCCGCGTCTACACCGTCACCGGTGGCGACTGGGACCAGACGCTCGGCGCCGACGTCAGCGGCGAGGAGCGCCTCGTCGTCAACATGGGGCCGCAGCACCCCTCCACGCACGGCGTGCTGCGGCTCGTGCTCGACCTCGAGGGCGAGACGGTGACCAAGGCGCGGGTGGTCATCGGCTACCTGCACACCGGCATCGAGAAGAACGTCGAGTACCGCAACTGGACGCAGGGCACGACCTTCGTCACGCGGATGGACTACCTGGCCCCGCTGTACAACGAGGCCGGCTACTGCATGGCGGTCGAGAAGCTGCTCGGCATCGAGGTGCCGCAGCGCGCGCAGACCATCCGCCTGATGGTCATGGAGATCAACCGGATCGCCTCGCACCTGGTCGGGCTGGCCACCGGCGGGATGGAGCTCGGCGCGCTCACCGGCATGACCAACGGCTTCCGCGAGCGGGAGCTGTGCCTGGACGTGCTCGAGGAGATCACCGGCCTGCGGATGAACCACGCCTACATCCGCCCCGGCGGGGTGGCGCAGGACCTGCCGCCGGGCGCGGTCGAGTCCGTCCGCGAGTGGCTCGCCGTCATGCCCGAGCGGCTGGCCGGCTACCACGAGCTGCTCACCGGCCAGCCGATCTGGCAGCGGCGGCTCAAGGACGTCGGCTACCTCGACGTCACCGGCTGTGTCGCGCTGGGCATCACCGGGCCGATCCTGCGCGCCGCCGGGCTGCCCTGGGACCTGCGCAAGGTCGAGCCCTACCTCGGCTACGAGACCTACGACTTCGAGGTGCCCACCGCCGACACCTGCGACGCGTGGGGCCGCTACCTGGTGCGCATGGCGGAGATGCACGAGTCGCTGAAGATCGTCGCCCAGGCGCTCGACCGGCTCGAGCCCGGCCCGGTCATGGTCGAGGACAGGAAGATCGCCTGGCCGGCGCAGCTGTCGCTCGGCGCCGACGGCATGGGCAACTCCCTGGAGCACGTCCGCCACATCATGGGCACCTCGATGGAGGCCCTGATCCACCACTTCAAGCTGGTCACCGAGGGCTTCCGGGTGCCGGCCGGGCAGGTCTACGTGCCGGTCGAGTCCCCGCGCGGCGAGCTCGGCTACCACGTGGTCAGCGACGGCGGCACCCGCCCGTTCCGCGTGCACGTGCGCGACCCCAGCTTCGTCAACCTGCAGGCGACGGCGGCGATGAGCGAGGGCGGCATGATCGCCGACGTCATCGCGGCGATCGCCTCCATCGACCCGGTCATGGGGGGTGTCGATCGATGAGCGCGCTGCCCGGCTCGGCGGAGGGCGCGGCGACGACGGGGCTGGTCGACAGCCCGGTCGAGCCGGTGACCGCGGACCTGCCGCCGCTCACCGAGCAGACCCGGCTCGAGGCGCGGGAGATCATGGCCCGCTACCCGCAGCCGCGCTCGGCGCTGCTGCCGATGCTGCACCTGGTGCAGAGCTACCAGGGCTACGTCTCGCCCCAGGGCGTCGCGCTGTGCGCCGAGGAGCTGGGGCTGACCAAGGCCGAGGTCGGCGCGGTCGCGACCTTCTACACGATGTACAAGCGCCGCCCGACCGGCCGGCACCTGGTCAGCGTCTGCACCAACACGCTGTGCGCCGTCCTCGGCGGGCAGCGGATCATGGACGCGCTGTCGGCCGACCTCGGCGTCCACCACGACGAGACGGCGGCCGACGGCTCGGTCACCCTCGAGCACGCCGAGTGCCTGGCCGCCTGCGACTACGCCCCCGTGGTCACCGTCGACTACGAGTTCTACGACCAGCAGGACGTCGACAGCGCCCGCGCCCTGGTGGCCGCGCTGCGCCGGGGCGAGAAGCCGCCGCCCACCCGGGGCGCGCCGCTCACCGACTTCCGCGGCGTCTCCCGGCAGCTGGCCGGCTTCTCCCAGCACGCCGACGCCGCCGGCGCCCGCGCCGCCGTCGACGCGCCGGGGGAGTGGGGCCCGACGCTGGCCGGCGTCCGGCTGGCCGCCGAGCGCGGCGAGACCGCCCCGCCCATGGCGGGCCCCGAGCCCGGGGCTCCCGACACCGGCGAGCCCGCGGACACCGTCGCGCCGTCCGGGGACGCCGGCCAGACGCCGGAGAAGGAGGCCGGCGACGCCCGCGTCGCCGCCGCCGACAACCCCGCCGAGCGCGCCGGCGCGGAGCAGACGCACCCCGACGAGGGCACCGAGTACGGCCGGAAGACGCCGCCCGGCCCCCGGCCCACCACCGACACACCCGCGGGCACCGAGCCGGGCACCTCCGGCCAAGGACCCACCAGGGAGGCCTGATCCCGTGCCCCTCACCCCCGTCCTCACCTCGCGCTGGGGCGCCGACCAGCCCTGGCGCCTGTCCACCTACGAGTCGCTCGACGGCTACGCCGCGCTGCGCACCGCGCTGTCGATGACGCCCGACGAGCTGGTCTCGCTGGTCAAGGACTCCGGCCTGCGCGGCCGCGGCGGCGCCGGCTTCCCGACCGGCATGAAGTGGAGCTTCATCCCGCAGCCCAAGCCCGGGGAGACGCCCACCGGCCCGGCCGCGATGCCCAAGTACCTCGTGGTCAACGCCGACGAGGGGGAGCCGGGCACCTGCAAGGACCTCCCGCTCATGATGACCGACCCGCACTCGCTGGTGGAGGGCGTGATCATCTCGGCGTACGCGATCCGGTGCCGGTTCGCCGTCATCTACGTCCGCGGCGAGGCGGTGCACGCCCACCGCCGGCTGGTCTCCGCCGTCGAGGAGGCCTACGCCGCCGGCTACCTCGGCACCGACGTCCTGGGCTCCGGCTACGACCTCGAGCTGGTCGTGCACGCCGGCGCCGGGGCCTACATCTGCGGCGAGGAGACGGCGCTGCTCGACTCGCTCGAGGGCTACCGCGGCCAGCCGCGCCTCAAGCCGCCGTTCCCCGCCGTCGCCGGGCTCTACGGCGCCCCGACGGTGATCAACAACGTCGAGACGCTGGCCACGGTCCCGTTCGTCGTCCGCGGCGGCGCCGAGTGGTTCAAGCGCTTCGGGCCGGAGAAGTCGCCGGGGCCGAAGATCTACTCGCTGTCGGGCCGCGTCGTCCGGCCGGGCCAGTACGAGGCCCCGATGGGCACCACGATGCGCGAGCTGCTGGCGATGGCCGGCGGGGTGCGCCCCGGCCACGAGCTCAAGTTCTGGACGCCGGGCGGCTCGTCGACGCCGTACTTCACCGCCGAGCACCTCGACGTCCCGCTCGACTTCGACTCGGTGGCCGCCGCCGGCTCCATGCTGGGCACCACCGCGCTCATGGTCTTCGACGAGACCGACTCGATCGTCGAGGCCACCCTGCGGTTCACCGAGTTCTACGCGCACGAGAGCTGCGGCAAGTGCACCCCGTGCCGCGAGGGGACCTACTGGCTGGTCCAGGTGCTGCAGCGGCTGGTCGACGGCCGGGGGACCGCCGCCGACATCGACCTGCTCACCGACACCTGCGACAACATCCTCGGCCGGTCGTTCTGCGCCCTCGGCGACGGCGCGACCAGCTGCATCACCAGCTCGCTGAAGTACTTCCGCGACGACTACGTCGCCCTGCTGCCCGCCGCCGAGCAGGCCCGCCTCGGGCGCTCGCTGCGGCTCGAGCCGGTCGGAGCCGCCTCATGACGCTCACACCCACCAGCCCCGAGCCCGCCGCGGCGGTGCCGCCCGGCGTCCCCGGGCCGCACACCCCGTCCGACGCCGTCCACTGCACCATCGACGGCTTCGACGTCGCCGTGCCGAAGGGGACGTTGATCATCCGGGCCGCCGAGATGGTCGGCATCCAGATCCCGCGGTTCTGCGACCACCCCCTGCTCGACCCGGTCGGTGCCTGCCGGCAGTGCCTGGTCGAGGTGGAGGGGCAGCGCAAGCCGGTCGCCTCCTGCACCATGCCGGTCAGCGACGGCATGGCCGTGCACACCCAGCTGACCAGCTCGGTCGCCGACAAGGCGCAGCAGGGCACCATGGAGCTGCTGCTGATCAACCACCCGCTGGACTGCCCGGTCTGCGACAAGGGCGGCGAGTGCCCGCTGCAGAACCAGGCGATGAGCAACGGCCGCGCCGAGACCCGCTTCGTCGACGTCAAGCGGACCTATCCCAAGCCGCTGCCGATCAGCAGCGAGATCCTGCTCGACCGCGAGCGCTGCGTGCTGTGCGCCCGGTGCACCCGCTTCTCCCAGCAGGTGGCCGGCGACCCGTTCATCGAGCTGTTCGAGCGGGGCGCGCTGGAGCAGGTCGCCGTCTACGAGGACGAGCCCTTCTCCTCCTACTTCTCCGGCAACACCACCCAGATCTGCCCGGTCGGTGCGCTCACCAGCGCCCAGTACCGGTTCCGCTCACGGCCCTTCGACCTGCGCAGCGAGCCCTCGGTCTGCGAGCACTGCGCCTCGGGCTGCTCGATGCGCACCGACTACCGGCGCGGCAAGGTCATGCGCCGGCTGGCGGGGGAGGACCCGGCGGTCAACGAGGAGTGGACCTGCGACAAGGGCCGCTACGCCTTCCGCTACGCCACCACCAACGACCGCCTCACCACCCCGCTGGTCCGGCGCGACGGCGTGCTGGAGCCGGCGTCCTGGCCCGACGCGTGGACGGCCGCGGCCGAGGGCCTGCGGGCCGCTCGCGCGGCCGGCGGGGTGGGTGTGCTGCCCGGCGGCCGGCTGACGGTCGAGGACGCCTACGCCTACGCCAAGTTCGCCCGCGTCGCGCTCGGCACCCACGACGTCGACGCCCGCGCCCGCGCGCACTCGGCCGAGGAGCAGGCGTTCCTCACCGCGCACGTCGCCGGCACCTACCCCGACAGCGGCGCGGTGACCTACGACGACATCACCGCCGCCCCGGCCGTGCTGCTCGCCGGCTTCGAGCCGGAGGAGGAGTCGCCGATCGTCTTCCTGCGGCTGCGTCGCGCGGTCCGGAAGGGCTCGCTGAGCGTCTACGACCTGGCGCCCTTCGCCACCCGCGCGGCGCAGAAGCTGCAGGCCACCGTGCTGGTCACCCTCCCGGGCACCGAGGCGCGGGCGCTGGGCGCGCTGGCCGAGGGCAGCTGGGGTGGCCCGGCCGTCGAGGCGCTGCGGCAGCCCGGCGCGCTCGTGCTCGCCGGTGAGCGGCTGGCCGAGGTCCCGGGTGCCTTCACCGCGCTCGCCGCGCTGGCCCGC